>JAUXWL010000485.1 GCA_030680155.1 Anaerolineales bacterium | reverse complement strand
CACATTTTTCGCAGGCGTGTAATCTTGTCGCGTTTTTCTTTTTCCGCTTTGCTCATCGGTTGCCTCAAATTCTGGAGTTTTTACCCAGTGTATCGCAAAATCCTTCAACTTTTTGGAAAAAACTTTTCTGGACAGCTATATAATTTGGGCAACCTGCTCCGCGACCTGAAACGCTACGAAGAAGCCGAAGTAAACTATCGCAAAGCCATCGAACTCGATCCCGATGACGCCAGCGCCTACTACAATTTAGGCAACACCATGAAAGACCTGAAACGCTACGAAGAAGCCGAAGCTTCCTATCGCAAAGCCATCGAACTCAATCCCTCATTCAATATAGCCTACAACAACTTGGGTAGTTTATTAGACGACCTGAAACGCTACGACGAAGCCGAAGCCGCCTATCGCAAAGCCATCGAACTCAACCCCGACTACGCCCCCGCCTACTACAATTTGGGCATCTTACTGGAAGCAATAAAACGCTCCGAAGAAGCCGAAGTAAACTATCGCAAAGCCATCGAACTCAACCCCGACGACGCCGACTACTACTACAATTTGGGCAACCTGCTCAGAGACCTGAAACGCTACGACGAAGCCGAAGTCGCCTATCGTAAAGCCATCGAACTTGATCCATTAAATGATAGCCGATACATTAGTTTAATCAATTTGTATAGGTTTGACCTCAACACACCGCAAGATGCTTTGCCCTTGCTGGTGAAGCGGTTAGATTTAAATCCTGAAAATTTCTATGCACATCTTGCTCTTGCATCCATCGGCAAGCATCTAGGCAAAGAATTTGCAAAGGAAAATATAGAAAAAGCGCGCCAATTCATGCCAGAAGACGATTGGTACAACCGCGCCTGTCTCCAAAGCGTGTGCGATAACTTCGATCTGGCATTTGAGTATCTTGAAAAAGCAGCAAAACACGAAGAATTTGATCCAGTATGGGCATGGCAAGACCCCGACCTGCAATGGTTACGCAACGACCCGCGCTTTGTAGAAATCGTCGGTCTCAAACCAGAGTGAGCAAGCCAAGACTTCCGAGATTTTGAAAATCTCGGAAGTCTTTTCTCACTCCTCCGCGTGGTTGATTGACTCGTTTGCCTACACGCAGACCATCAAACCTTGACGATCTCTTCCTTCGTTTCGATCACTTCGGCTTGAATCTTCCCCGCAGAAATTTCGCGCATATCGGATTGAAACGCTTCGTAATTCTCCACTGGGAATTGCAGCGTCAGCGTGATGTCGCCTGCGTACTCTTCGCCCAAAACCTTCCCCTGATTTTTTGAAACCAAAATCCGCACCCGCTCCAGCAGGTTGTACGGGATCGCCATCATCGCCACATGGACGGGCACGCGCCGTCCGCGCTCGACGGTGTTGACAACCGATTGCGCCGCTTCGGTATACGCCTTGACCAGTCCGCCTGTGCCGAGCAGAGTCCCACCGAAATAGCGGGTGATGACCAGAACGGTATCGCCAAGTCCGCTGCCGCGCAGGACGGTCAATGCGGGCTTGCCCGACGTCCCGCTCGGCTCACCATCGTCGGAAAAATATTCGGTGACGGTATTGCCGCCGCCGATGATGTACACAGGCACGTTATGAGTCGCGTCGGCAAACTCGGCGCGAATCCGCTTGATGAAGGTCCGCGCTTCGTCGCTGGAAAAAGCAGGCGCGAGCGTGGCAATGAAGCGCGAGTTGACCGCCGTCTGTTCGCGGCGGATTTCCGTCAGAGGGACAAGGTAAATTGATGTCATGCATGAATTGTATACAAAAATTGCATTTTCCCCCTTCCGAAAAAGCGCAATTTGCGACCGCGCCGGGTATAACCAGGCATCCAGTTACAAATCGGACAATAACAGTAGGATGTTAAAGATGGAAATATATGAGATATACGGTAGAGTATAATGAAATTCAATCTCCCGAATCCAATGAAAAAAGAAAATATCTCCTCATCATTAAAGATTGTTGCCGCCTACCTGACGGCGGGGGTTTTATGGATTCTATTCACCGAGGGCATCCTGCCCATTCTATTCCCAGACCCGGAATATTTTTCCACTGCTGAAAATTACAGCGGCTGGGTGTTTATCATTGTAAGCGCCATTATTTTATATACATTGCTGAGGCGTAATCGAAAAATCCAAAGCACGGTCGAGTCCGCCCTGCGCGATCAAGAGTCTCAGTACCGAACTATTATCGAACATGCCTCAGATGGGATCGTCATTGTTACCAACATGGGGATAATTCTTGAAGCAAATCAACAGTTTACGACTATGCTTGAATATTCTCAGAATGAAATTCGGAAACTGCGCTTAAATGATCTGACGCCCGATTTTCCGCAATTCACGGATTGGGGATTGGAAAGTCCTGCCCTGGGGCCAATGCAGACACTCGAAAGAACGTTCCTGCGAAAAGATGGAACGCCGCTGATCGTCGAATTGAGCATGAAGGCGCTCCCCAATTCGTTAATCATGGGGATTGCCCGTAACATTTCCGGCCGAAAGCTGATTCAGGAAACCCTTGTCCGCAGCGAGCAGAAGTTCAGGCTGCTCATCGAAAACAGCATGGATGCCATAGCCATGTATTCGCCAAACGGCGCCGTGATCTTTCAAAGCCCTGCCGTTACGCGAATTTTGGGATATTCACAGGATGAGTTGATTGGAAAAAACGCTCTTGATTATGTATTTGAAGAAGACAAGAAAAGCGCCGATGAGGCATTTCAAAAGGTATTGGCGGAACCGGGAAAAATCATTACATTTGAGATAAGGAGTATCTGCAAGGACAAAAACCTTAAATGGCTCGAGGTAAACATCACCAACCGCCTGCACGAAGCTGGGATCGAGGCGATCATTGGGAATTACAGGGATATTACGGAAAGGAAAGCAGCCGGGCAGGCGATTTTCGAGGCAGAGGAACGATATCGCATGTTGGTCGAAAAACTACCAGCAGTCGTTTTCATGGACAAGTTCAACGACGCGCAATCCACATATTACATCAGCCCCCGTATCAAAGACCTGCTTGGCTATTCACCGGAAGAATGGGAAACGGGGGATAACATGTGGGAGAGTTCATTACACCCGGACGACAGGGAGCGCGTGCTGGCAGAGGACAACCGCACCAACCAGACGGGCGAACCGTTCCGTATCGAATACAGGTTACTTCATCGGGATGGGCATTATGTATGGATAAAGGAAGAAGCTTCCATTGTCAAACAAGCGGATGGGTCGCCCCAATTTTGGCACGGCATTCTGATGGACATAACCGAGCAAAAACAGGCTCAGGAAGCCTTGCAGCGCAGGGACGCAATCCTTAAAGCCGTGGGATTCTCGGCAGAGCAATTCCTAAAAGCCTCGAATTGGGAAGAGTGCATCGAGCAGGTTTTGGAACAACTTGGGCGAACCACCGACGCCAGCCGCGTTTATCTTTTCAAGAGGAATTCAACGGAAGAGAAATCAAGTACCGTCTCGCAAATCTACGAATGGTGCAATGTAGATATCGAACCGCAATTAAGCAATACGAGCTTGCAAACGATAAACATGCTGCAGGCAGGGTATTCCCGCTGGCTGGAATCATTCGACCGGGGACACCCCATAATTGGGAATGTCGCCGATTTTCCTGCTGAAGAGCAGAAAAACCTTCAAGAGCAAGACATTCGTTCCCTGGTTTGTATCCCGATCCAAACGGGGGATGACTGGTGGGGATACATAGGGTTTGATGAATGCAACTATGAACGCGCCTGGAGCGCGGTCGAGATCGAGGCTCTGAGAACAGCCGCCAGCACTCTTGGAACAGCCATTAAAAAGCAGCAATCTGAAGTGTTGGTGCAGAGTAGTGAAGCCAGTTATCGCGGGTTATTCAACTCGGTTAAAGATGCGATATACATATATGACCGGGACGGAAAAATCCTAGATGCCAATATCGGCGCTGAAAAAATGTATGGGTATCCAGGGGAGGATTTCATTGGAAAGACCCCGGAATTTTTGAGCGCCCCCGGCAGGAACGACATGGAGAAAATCGCGCAAGCCCTTGAAGATGCCTTGAACGGCGAACCGCGCGAACTCGAATACTGGGGAAGGCGCAACAACGGCGAAATCTTTCCAATGGAGGTACGGCTTTTTAATGGAAGCTATTTCGGGCAGGCAGTTGTCATTGCCGTGGCGCAGGATATAACCGCCAGAAAATCTGCCGAGGATGCCCTGCAAAAGCAATTAAGGGAATTGAGCGTCTTACATGCGGCCGCGTTGACCGAATCAACCGCCAAAGATACCGACACCTTGATTCAACAGATCACGAACATCATCAGCGACACGCTGTACTCTGATAATTGCGGCATCCTCCTCCTCAATGAAAATCAGGACACCTTAATCCCCCACTACTCTTTTCGCGGAAGCGATATGGGCAACATCGGCAGAAAACTTCCAGTCGCGGAAGGTGTCAGCGGAATGGTTGTGTCTACCAGGCGATCGATCCGAATAGATGATGTTTCTGCCGCGCCTTATTATGTGGAAGTCTCCCAAAATACACGTTCAGAACTATGCGTTCCCATTATTAGCGGCTCGAAAGTGTTGGGCGTTCTGAATGTGGAAAGCGAAATGCCCGGCGCGTTCACAGAAAGAGATGAAAGGCTTCTAAACACAATCGCGGGAGGGTTGGCAAATGCCATGGAGCGCATCCAACTCTTTGAGCTGGAAAAGAAGCGACGCGAACAGGCAGAAAACCTGCGCGAAGCAACCCTGACCCTAACGTCAATTTTTGAACTCGCCAAACTATACGAAAGCATATTCTCGTCGTTATCCAGTTTGATAAATTATGACAGCGCCTCCATCGAACTGCTGGATCGCGATTATTTCGAAATCGTGGCGGGATGGAATATCCCGAAAGCATTGATTGGAAAGAGGTATTATTCCGACCCCGAAAAATGGGGTGGAATCGAAGCGCTGCGACAGCCTGTCATCATTAATGATGCCCAATTAGATGAGCGTTTTTTCAAATTCGAAGAAACAAGCTACATTCGAGGCTGGATGGGAGTTCCGCTTCTTGCGCGAGACAAGGTGATCGGATTCCTGAACATTGACAGCCGCACCCCCGGCGCATTCCATAATGAATCTGCTTCCATTATCCAAACCTTCGCCAACCAGGCAGCCATCGCAATCGAAAACGTCCGTTTATTCGAACTTGAGCAGCAACGGCGAAAAGAGGCGGAAATTCTTCGCCACGCCACCGCGTCCCTGGCAAATACACTTGATATAAACGGGTTATATGAGACGATCCTTGACTGGCTGGAAAAACTGGCGCCATTCGACAGCGCGTCCATCATGCTCAAACAGGAAAACTCCATCAAGCTTGCAGCGCATCGCAATCTACCAGAACATTTCCAAATAGGGCAGGAATTCCCAATCACCGAAAAGTGGAAGCATATTGAGGAGAACCGCAAACCCCTCATCATCCGCGATGCGCAGACGGATAAAATCTTCGAGAGTTGGGAAGGGTCGGAATATATTCACGGCTGGATGTCGGTTGCGATGTTCGCACAGGATACCTTGATCGGGTTTATCAACCTTGACAGCAACAGCATCGGCACGTACACAGAGGAATACGCCACGCCCATTCAAACTTTTGCCAACCAGTCCGCCATGGCAATTGATAAGGCGCGCCTTTTCGACCTTGAAAAAAGACGGCGGGAAAGTTCTGAAACCCTCAGGCAGGTAACCACCACCCTCACCAAGCAGCTTGACCTGCCATCCCTGCAAAGCTCCATCCTGGAATTACTTTATCAGATCACACCATACGACAGCGCATCCATCCTTGAGATCGAAGGCGAGCAGGTGCGTATTACCGCCGCCAGAGGTTTGCCAAATCCTGAAACGGCGCTCAACCAGGCATACCCCTTGAGCAATGCCTTATGCAAAATCATGAATGCGACCGGGAAAGCGTTGATCATCGATGATTGCAGGAATGATCCGCGCTTTGAAAAATGGGGCGGAGCCAACCATGTTCGCGGGTGGATGGGAGTGCCGCTCACCTCACGCGGACAGGTGATCGGCTACATCACCATTGATAGTCTCACCCCCAATGCGTTCACGCAAAACGACGCCGTTGCAGCCCAGACATTTGCCCAGCAGGCAGCCACCTCACTGGAAAATGTACGTCTTTATACAGAAACACGCCAACGGCTGGAGGAATTGGAACTGGTTAGCCGGGTATCGTATGCCCTGCGTGCCGCGCGTGACACGCAGGAAATGCTGCCCATTCTACTGGATGAGATCCGGACCAGTACAAAAACAGATGCTGTTGCAATTTGGTTATACCATCAGGATAGTGATCTGCTGATCCCTTATGCTGCCAGCGGCAAACTCAGCAAGCTGCCGCGCGCCACAATGCACCCCAACGAGGGCATTATCGGGACGGTGTACATGAACGGGTCACCGCGAATCAGCCCCGAGTACGCGAATGACGCGTTCGCCCTTCCAGAAAATGCTGAATTCTTCGGGCAGGAGGGTTGGGGCGGAATCGCGGTCCCCATCCGAACCATGTCTGAAACGATCGGCGTTATCTCGGTTGCCGTTCAGGCTCCGCGAAAGATCGAAGCGCACCATCAGCGGCTGATCACCACCGTTGCGGAAATTGCAGGGAACGCGATCCATCGCTCCAACTTATTTACAACGAGCGAGGAACAGATCCGCCGCCTGACCACCCTGCGCGAAATGGACACGGCGATCACCTCCAGCCTTGACCTGCACATCACATTAAACATCATCACCGACCATCTCATCTCAAGGATGGGCATCAGTGCGGCGGCCATTCTTGTCTTCAATTCAGACAGCCAGATGCTTAATTATTATGCGTTGAGCGGATTCAAAAACCCCAACATCGGGCGCATGTCTCTTAGCATTGGGAACGGACTTGCGGGGCAAATTCTGCTCAACCGACGGGCCACTTACATCAAGGACTTAAAGAATGAAGCCTCAACAGGGCACACTGCCCTGTTATCTGATGAAAAATTCAAGAGCTATTACGCCATCCCCCTCTTCAGCAAGGGAATTACAAAAGGCATTCTTGAAACCTATTTTGAAGAATCATTTACGCCATCCCCAGACTGGGTTGAGTTCCTGCAAACGCTTGCGGGGCAGGCTACCATTGCCATTGATAACGCCCAACTCTTCGAAAACCTGCAACGCACCAACCAGGAAATTTCGCTCGCCTACGACACAACGCTGGAAGGATGGGGAAAAGCCCTCGAACTGCGCGACAAGGAAACACGGGGACATACCGAGCGCGTCACCAACCTGACCTTGGAACTGGCCCGGCAAATAGGCATTTCCGAGTCTGAATTAATTCACATTCGCCGTGGGGCGTTGCTGCACGATATTGGAAAAATGGGTGTTCCCGATAACATCCTGCACAAGCCGGGCACTCTCACTGCGAAGGAAACGACCGAGATGAGGAACCATCCCAAATACGCCTTTGATTTGCTCGCGCCCATCTCCTACCTGCGCCCATCTTTGGACATCCCCTACTGCCATCACGAATGGTGGGACGGCAGCGGATATCCGCGCGGATTGAAAGGTGAGGAAATCCCACTATCTGCCCGTATCTTTGCGGTCATCGATGTGTGGGATGCTCTGCTCTCAGACCGTCCCTACCGAAAAGCCTGGAGCGAAAAGGCAGTATTGAAATATATTAACGACCTGACGGGGAAACAATTCGATCCACATGTAGTGGCGGCATTCCAAAAACTGCTCGCAAGCGAGTCGAAATTTATTCGATTCAACTACCCGCCAAAAGAAAAAGAAAGGACCAAAACAAGAAAGAGCAGCAAGCCAAAATAAAAGGATGCGGCAAGTTTGCCGCATCCTTTTATTTTCCTATTTCACCCGCACAAAGCGCCGCTTGCCAACCTGCAATACGCCAGGGTGCGGAAAGGGCGCATCGCCGCGCTCCAGCACTTCACCGTCGAGGCGCACACCCTTCTGTTCGATCAGACTGCGCGCCTTGCTTTTGCTCTCCGCAAATTTTGCGCCGAGGATGACGTCCAGAACGGTTTGACCATCCTGCAAAGCAAATTCGGGCATCTCATCCGGGACTTCCTTCTGCTGGAACATCCTGACGAAATGCTCGCGGCCAGACTGCGCTTCTTCAGCGTTGTAAAAAATACTCACGATCTCTTCCGCCATGTTCATCTTGGCATCACGCGGATGGAGCGAACCGGCCGCCAGGTCGCTTTCGATCTTCGCGATCTCCTGCGGACTCCAGCGTGTGACCAGGCGCATGTAAATGCCCATCGCTGAATCGGGCACAGACATCAACTTGCCGAACATATCGTCCGCGCCCGTGTTGATCGGCACGATATTGCCCGTGGATTTGGACATGCGCTGGACGCCATCCGTGCCAGGCAGGATACCCGTGATAATGCCCACCAGCGGTCTCTGCCCCAGGGCTTCCTGCAACTTGCGTCCCGCCACGATAATATTGAACAACTGATCCGAACCGCCGACTTGCACATCGGTTTCCATGGCGGCAGCGTCGTAGCCTTGCATCAGGGCGTAAAAGGTTTCGTGCAGGTAGATCGGTTCGCCTTTATCGAGGCGTTTGGAGAAGTTCTCACGCGCCAAAAACTGCTGGACGGTGAAGTTCTGCCCGAGGCGAATCAAATCCACCAGCGTCAACCTGGAAAGCCATTCCCCGTTGTAGCGGATCTTCGTCTTTTCGCGATCCAACACGCGGAAGGCCTGCTCGGCGTAGGTCTTTGCATTCTCGGCAACCTTCTCTTCGGTCAAAACAGGACGCGCCTTGTTCTTATCCGAAGGGTCACCCACCAATGCGGTATAGCTCCCGATCAGGAAGGTCACATCATGTCCCAGGTCTTGAAACTGGCGCAGTTTGCGCATGGAAATGGTATGCCCCAAATGCAGATCCGTGGATGTGGGGTCGTAGCCGCAGTACACACGCAAGGGACGATTCTCTTTTTGGGCGAGCAAAAGCCGCTCGCGCAGTTCCTTCGCCATGGCATTTTGCAGTTCCACATCGCCATAGTCGGCGCCCTGCATCAATAATTCAACTTGTTCTTCAATGTTCATAACTTCTCCTAAATCACAGCACGGTTTGTACCGCAAAATTTACTTTGCGCGGCGCGCGAGCGCAAGATAAATCTTGCAGTACGGCAAAATTTATTTTGCCCTGCTTTGGCGCAAGATGAATCTTGCGGTACGGCAAAATTTATTTTGCCCTGCTTTGGCGCAAGATAAATCTTACGGCACATGCAAATCTCCCAAACAAAAACGCGCCCGCGATGATGAGGGGCGCGTTGAATGCACACCATCGCAGCGGACTACGGGTGGGCGTAATAATATTCGTTCGTGAAGGTCTTGCCAAACATGCGGCAATTATACAACAAGAAATTTACTGCGACAAATCGAACGAAAAACTCCACGGGCCTGTCACCGTGTAAAACTCATCGCTGTAGACCATTTCCTCGGCTTGCTCCTGCGTCATCCCAGGCGGCTTGCTCATGATCTGCATGGTCGGCACGCCGCTCACATCCACGCAGCCCAGCACAATGCCAATGCCGCGCTCCTGCATCGCCTGCTGGATCTTCGGCATGTATACCGAGCAATATTCCCCTTCGCGCGGAGTTGTCGCAATCGCGTCAATTAAGATCGTCGCATTGGAAAGGTCGGCATCGGGAGGTACGATAAAGGTCAGCGTATCGCAACGCAGCCCGCGCGCGCCCTCCGCAGGCTCCTGCAAGCTCGCCAGCGTCGTGCCGTATTCCTGCAAAAACGAATCGCCATAGATCAAACTTGCCGACCAGATCGACCAATCGGAAGTATCGGGCAGGGTGAAGCACACATCCGCATTCACACTCTTTCCCTCCACCCAGGCGCGCTCCATGCGCACATCGATGCCACTTGCGGTTTGGTTCGGCGCAGCCAACTGCACCTCCGCCGTCGGGTAGGACGGGTCAATGTACGCCGTGGCGGTCGGCAGCATTTGCGGCAGGACGACTTGATTCTGCGCGGCAGGCGCGCAAGCTGTGATGAAAACCAATAAAATGATAATGAACTTCTTCATGGACTTTTTTCTCCTTTGACATTATCCGAGCAGGTCGCGCAACGCTTCACGCGGACCCGGGAACTGGTACTCGTACCCAGACTCGATCAATCGCTTTGGGGTTGAGAACCTGCCCTCAAGGATGAGGACGTTCATCTCACCCAAAACGTTCCGTAGTAGAAACGCCGGCGTGGGGAACCAATACGGACGATGTAAAACTTCTGCCAGCGCCTTATTGAAATCTGCATTGGAGGTTGGCGTAGGCGCAATCAGGTTATACGCGCCCCGCGCATTTTCATCCGCAATGAGATGACGTACCGCCCCAACCCAATCGCGGATGTGAATCCACGGCAGGGCTTGTTTCCCTGAACCAAGCGGGCCACCGGCAAACAGGCGCACGGGCAGCGACATCAACGGGAGCAAACCGCCCTGCCCCAGCGCCACCGCTGTTCGCAGAACGATGCGCCGTACCCCAACTTCCTCAATGGATTTGGTGGCGTCCTCCCATTGGACGGCTAATTGCGCAAGAAAATCATCCGCGGGCGGAGTCGATTCGTCGGCGGGATCGCCGCGCAAGCCGTAGTAATTGATGCCAGACTGTTGGACGAAAATGCCCGGGCGGCGGTCTGCTGTTTGGATGGTCTGAGCAAGCAAAAGTCCGGGGGTGACGCGAGAGTCATGGAAGGCTTTCTTTTTAGCAACAGTCCAGGGCCAGGAGGAGAGCGATTTCCCAGCCAGGTGAATGACAATATCCATCTCGTTGACCAGGTGTCCCCAGCCTTCGGTCGTTTTTGCATCCCATCTCACCATCTGCCTGGACTCACCAGAAGGCGCGCCGTCAGGGCTGCGCGTGAGAATGAAAACCTTGTGTCCATCCGCAAGGAAGGATTTGGTGAGCGCGCTGCCCAGAAAACCAGAACCGCCGCAGATCAATACATTCATTTCAAATGCTCCTGTAATGTTTCGCCATTAACGTTTTTTTCAATTTTTGAAAACTGGCAGTATAATCACGCAAGTTGCCGAGCAACCATGTATGAGCCTGTTTTGGTACTCAATGCGAATTTTGAACCGATCCACGTTTGCACCACGCGGCGTGCCATCGGTTTGATCCTTGCGGGCAAGGCCGGGATGATCTTCAATGGCCGCGGACACATCCAAACCGTTTCACAACTGCTCCCCCGCCCATCCGTCATCCGACTGGAGTCGCAAATCCATCGACCACGCCCGCGAGTCAAATTGACGCGCCGAGAAATATTCCGCCGCGATAATTATACCTGTCAGTATTGCGGCAAGCACGAAGGCAACCTGACGCTCGACCACGTCATCCCGCGGCACATGGGCGGACAACATATTTGGACGAACCTTGTAACGGCATGTTCCTTCTGTAATCACCGCAAGGGCGGGCGTAAAGTGGAGGAGGCGCACATGCATTTGCTGCACATCCCCAAGGAGCCGCCAGCCAATGCGGCGTATATTTTCGGAAAACATCTTTCTGAAAACGGCGATTGGGTACCTTATATAGTAAATTGGTAGCAACAAGATCAGGCACTGGGTAAGTTGAAGCGGCAAACCTAAACGCGAATTTCTCGAATGGAGCGCATGACGCGAAAACCAAATCCATTCGAGAAATTCGCGTTTTTCGCGTTAAGAGCCTTGGCTCATCTGTAAACAATGCGCGGACGGTAGAGAACATCCGCATACGCCAGCGTAAGAGACGCTCTCTAGCGCCGGACTTGGAAATTGCACGCGCTTTACACATGAGCCAAAGCCTTTTGTGAATGCGCCGGTGTATACCTACCCCCCCAACGCCCAAACTAATATTCCCGGCGTGACATAAGTTTCGATCAGCGCGGCGGCAGCCAAAAGCGGCAGGATCAACCCAATGAATATTTTTGCCCAATCGGCCAGTAGTTCAATCACCACCTCCCCCATGGATTTACCCACCTGCGGTGTGACAATGCCCGCGCCCACATACAGCACAGCCGCGCCGCCAAACAGCAGGGCGGGAATCTCCAAAATGCCGTGCGGGAGCACTCCCGCAAGATAGATCTCCGCTGCAGGCATACCCAACAATGCCAGCATGGCATATAAACCGCCTATCAAGGCGATATTCACCATATAAATGAGGATTCCCAGCACACTAAAGGAAAACAGCCCCGCCAGCAGCATCAACGCTACCGCCCGTGTATTGTTGAAGAATAGGAACGGAGCATTGATCTGTCCGCGCAGGACGGCAAGGTCTGGCAATTCGCGGAAATTCTCCTTGAGCCTTTCGACCTCCTCGGCGGGCGCGTTAGCGAGAACATCAGATACATTCGTCTGCACCCAGTCATACCCCATCCAGACACTCACACCGGTGACCAACACCACCAAAAAGACCGCCGGCAAAGTACGACGGAACGCCGGGGCAAACACCTTGCGATACCAGGCGCCCACAGACTGCGCTCCGCCCCTGAAATTCGACCAGAACGTGTCCCACATCCACTTCAGGTTGAGCACATCGATCTCACGTCCAAGCAGGAACTCGCGTTGAAAGTGAGCAATGCCCACCCGGATCAACAGCAGGGAAATGATCGTCACTCCCGCTATCGCCATCCAGATCACATCTTCGTTGCCCCAAAAGAGCATCACCGCCTCGCCCTGCATCAGGATCGCAACAGGGATGACAATAAACGAAGCCAGCAGGTTCGCCGCCTTCACCGATGTGGACTGTGCCGAGATCACGATTGCCGCGCTCACCATCAACACTGCATGGGCAGTAGTCAACAATAATAATTGAAACAACAGGACAGGCGCAGGCAGGGCAATCCCTTCACGATGGATCATCACCAGGTACAATCCCGTCGCAAGATAACTTGCGATCAGCGGCGTGATCGCCCCAACCAACAGCTTCGCAAAATACAATTGCCAGTCGTCAAAGGGGGCGTTGAGCAGCGGCTCGATGGTGCCGCGCTCCTTCTCGCCCACAAACGACTCCAACGCCACCACCAGCGACACCGTGATCGGGAAGAAACCGATGATCATGACCGAGAACGGCACGAAGCGTTCCACGATCAAACTCGCACCGAACTGATTCAAAAAATCAACGGTCTGATTCGCAAAGACATTCATCAGGAACGGAAAACCCAGCGTCAGCACCACCATCGGCGCCAGCACACGCCAGTCACGGAACTGGTCGCGCAGTTCGCGCATCGAAACAAGCCACATCGGTTGAAGTTTATTGAACATACATGCTGCCTTTTGCATCCGCCATTATTTTGAGATAGACCTGCTCCAGCGTGCGCGCTTCCTCTTGAAACGCCATGACGGGCGCAGATTGCGACGAGAGGATTTTCAGAATCTGCGGATTAACCTCCCGCGGCGCCTCCACCCGGACTTTCAAACTGGTCGCTGTTTTCTCGAGCAGTTCCGCGCCTTTGGGCAGTTCCAGCCTGCCGGCATCCCATGCACCGGCAAACTGAATCGTATACTCTGGCAAGCCGAGCGCTTTCTGTTTCAGTTCCTCCAGTGTGCCCTGTAACAGAATCCGTCCGCGATAGATGATGGCGATCATATCCGCCAACGCTTCGACCTCGGTCAGGTTGTGCGAGCACAGCACAATCGTTCGGCTGGACGATTTTAACCGCGCAATTTCATCCCGCACCAGCCGCGCGGATTCGGGATCCATTGCGGAGGTGGGTTCATCCAACAGCAGCACGCCGGGGTCATGCATCATCGCGCGCGCCAGGGCCAACTTTTGGCGCATCCCTTTCGAGTATTCGCCGATCCTGCGTTTCGCCGCCTCTGCCAGACCGAAATACTCCAGCAGGTTATCCCTGCGGGATTTCCGCATGGATGGCGAAAGACCGTACACCCGCCCGAAAAATTCAAGATACTCCAACGCATTCATCCGCATGTACAAACCGTGATGTTCGGTCAACACCCCCACCGAAGCGCGGACATCGTGCCCGTTCTTCATCACGTCATAGCCCGCCACCCGCGCCCACCCGCGCGACGGTTCGAGCAATGCCGTCAACATGCGGACGGTGGTCGTCTTCCCCGCGCCGTTCTGCCCCAGCAGCGCCAAAATCTGACCTTCCTTTACAGAAAGGTCAACGCCATCCACTGCCATAAAATCATGGAATTGTTTACTTAAGTCGTGAGTTTCTATCATGGGTATCCTTCTAATTCTGACAATTGACCACAGACAACAGACTGTTGTTTAGGCCGGCAACATCCATTTTATTCCCCGCTGCAAAACTTTATCCCTCTCAAAGTCCTTACAGTTCCTATGCGGGGCGGTGACGCCAAAAAACAAGACCGCTCGCAGCGAAAAAGAGCGCCGCGAAAAAGACCTGATTACCATTCACACCACTGACCAATGCAACATCGAGGCGCAGGTATTCCAACAAAAAGCGGACTACTGAATAAATTCCCAGATAAACAAGGAAAAGGTCGCCTGCTTTGAGACGATCTGAAAATGAACGCGCCAGCCACAGCAGGAACATCACGCTGGCAATATTCAACGCCGCTTCATACGCAAACAATGGATGATAAAACGCAACCTGTTCATACCCAAACAGGCGGCTGGGCGGTTGGAT
>JAUXWL010000479.1 GCA_030680155.1 Anaerolineales bacterium | reverse complement strand
GCATTGATGGATGCTGTCGATCAGCAGTTCACGCGGGTTGACCGATGGATTGCTGACATGCTCATCGCGGATGAACCCGCTTCCAAATGTGACGAGGGGCACGCCCAGCCTTCGGGCAGTTTTGATGCCCCGCTTGACGAGGTCGATGCGCCGTTTCCGCCCCGCGAGGTCTGGTGTCATCAGGGACGGCTCATGTGGGCGCTGTGGCGTGAAGAAATGCGAAGCCGTCGAAACGCAGGCGGCTTCCACTTTTCTGGCTTGCAGGTGTTTTTTGATTTTCTCAAGATACTCATCGGTGATGTTGAAGGGGTTGAACTGGTCGCGGTGGAATGAAAGTTCGACGCCGGGGTAGCCTGCCTTATCCACCACGTCAATTGCATCTAAAAAATCCAGGTTGGTTAATCCAAACGTGCTGTAACTTAACTTGATCACGGCATTTGCTCCAAAACGTACAATTTGCGGTTATTCTATCACTGCATAGGGGAGGGTCAAGACTCATAGACTGGTGATTACCCACAAGTCTGCATAGGGCAAGGATGAGAGCATTTTGCCGCGAATTTTGCTAATTCACGCAGATTTTTAAAACCAATTTGCGAAAATTCGTGGAATTCGCGGCTGAGGTTTGGTTTTCTTCCCTGAAATTAGCGGACGAAAGAAATGTGGGTAATCACCAGTCATAGATTGCGCGCAAATTGTTTTTTGTTGACACAAAAAAACACCCGCTTACTACGGCGGGTGTGGTGATGATGAAACGGCTTATGTCTATGCTTCAAACGCCCATTCACCCTGGCGCATGACGGGTTCGCGTGCGCCGTCCTTGGTGATGCCGTCAATGTCCATTTGTGGAGAACCGATCATAAAGTCCACATGGTTGAGGCTGACGTTGCCTCCAGCGGCGGTGAATTCTTCGTCGTTCAACTCAGTTCCCCCCGTAAGAGTGAAGCGGTAGGCGCGTCCGATGGCGATGTGACAGGAGGCGTTCTCGTCGAAGAGGGTGTTGTAGAAAAGATGTCCGCGTTGACCAATAGGAGAAGAAGCAGGTACAAGTGCCACTTCACCAAGACGATGCGAGCCTTCGTCGGTGTCCACCAGTTTTTGCAGGGCGGCTTCGCCTGTCTTGGCGGTGACTTTGGTGATGCGCCCGTTCTCAAAGTGGACTTGGAAATCTTCAATGAGCGTGCCGCCGTAGGAGAGCGGGAAGGTGGCAGAGATGACACCGTCTGCGCGGCGGCTGTCTGGCAGGGTGAAGACTTCTTCGGTGGGCATATTGGCGGTGAAGGCGATGCCGTTTTGCGCGAGGGATTGCGCGCTGATCCACAGATGACCATTCGGCAAGCCGAGCGTGAAGTCGGTGCCAGGACCTTTATAGTGAAGACCTGTATATTGTTTGGATTGTAGATACAACGCGCGTTTGCGCAGGTTGACGATGTGCGTTTCCCATGCGGCGATGGGATCAGGCTGGTCAATGCGTGTGGTTTCAAAAATGGCTTGCCAGAGTTTTTCGGTCGCTTTTTCAGCGGATAGATCGGGGAAGATTTTCTTTGCCCATTCTTCGCCTGCGGCGGCAACCACACACCAGTTGATCAGGTTGGTTGAAACCTTTTCGCCAATCGGACCCCAATTTTTCAAATGTGACTGTTGCATTTTTCCAACGACTTCGGGGTCAAGCCCGCCGAGCAGGTCGGGGTTGGAGCCTGCGATGGAGAGCAGGGCGTCGCCGTTTTCGATCATGTCTGTGATGGCTTGGATTTGCCATTTGGGATAGGCGTCAAAGGAATCTTTGGGGGCGTTTTGCACACGAATGCGAAGCATTTCTTCGTCGGCAAAGATGGCATCCACATATTTTGCGCCGACGGCGTATGCCGCTTTGGCGATCTCACGCACCAATGGCGCAAATTGATGCGGCACGCCGCGCGTGGCTCCCAGCGTGATGATGAGTCTTTGACCTGCACGAATATTCAAACCGACTTTCACGATGGCTTCAGCGTATTTCGCCAGCATTTCCTGATGGGTGTTTTTGGTCATGATGTCCTCAATGTGTGAGATTTCTCAAGTATAGCATGGGACGTATGGGTTTATGTCTTGTTTTTTCATTTTTCCCTTCATTAAATAGCAAACTTACCCATGAGAGATCAGCAATTCCAAATCTAAAATTGTGTAGAAGGCAAAGATGCCAAACCTTAACGCAAAGACGCAACGCCGCAAGGCTTTTTTAGGATTGCCCCTGCGCCAGATGGTACTCTTGCCGATTCCGTCGAGGAAAGGCCAAAACCTTAGCGTCTTGGCGGCTTTGCGTTGAGATTGTTAGATTCAGATTTGGAATTGCTGATGAGAGATATGAAGCGGTTGTAACGGCTGGCGGGTTTTTCGATATATACTTGGGTATCGCCACAAAATCCCCGACCCATGCAGGAGAATTGTATGCTCATCATCGAAAAAGTGGAGACTGAGAACAAAAGACAGGTGAATCGTTTTGTCGAACTTCC
>JAUXWL010000474.1 GCA_030680155.1 Anaerolineales bacterium | reverse complement strand
CATGTTGGCAATCGGTGTGGCAACCCTGATTTTTTTCCAGGCTGCAGTCAACATCGGTATGAATCTAAATTTGTTGCCTGTTTCGGGATTGCCGCTGCCATTCGTCAGCTACGGCGGCAGCGGACTCACCGCCCTCATGATTGGCATCGGCTTTGTACAATCGGTCGTCATGCGCCAGAAGGAACTGGAATTCTAAAACCTGACGATGGACCACGGACCGTGGACGATAATATGCGGTCCACCGTCCATCGTCCAACTAGGAGTAACCCTTGTCTATAAAACCCGTACGTACTCGCTTTGCTCCCTCACCAACGGGACATTTACACCTTGGTGGCGCACGAACCGCATTGTATGCTTATCTACTTGCGAAGAAAACGAGCGGACAATTCATTCTGCGCATTGAAGATACGGATATTTCCCGCACAGTTACCGGTGCCGAGCAGGAGATCATCGATGGACTGCATTGGTTGGGTCTGAATTATGATGAAGGACCAGATGTAGGCGGCTCATACGGCCCGTATCGCCAGACTGAACGGCGAGAGATTTATCACAAGCATATAAATACGCTCGTGGATAACGGTCATGCCTACCCTTGCTTTTGCACGGCCGAAAGATTGGATACAGTTCGGCAGGAACAGCAAAAGCGTAAGGAGAATCCGCATTACGATGGCACTTGCCGAGTGTTGAGCCCTGATGAAGCGGCCCGCCGCATTGCAAATGGCGAAAAATATGTTGTTCGTTTTAAAATGCCTCAGGAAGGCACAACCATTGCACACGATCATTTACGCGGCGATATTGTCACTGAAAATAAACAACTAAATGACCAGGTGCTTATGAGATCAGACGGCTTGCCCACGTATCACCTCGCGGCAATTGTTGATGACTACGAAATGCAAATTACACATGTCTTGCGAGGCTCGGAGTGGCTCGGTACATTCCCGTTGCATGTAAATATTGTCCGCGCGTTTGGGTGGGATGAGCCAACCTGGGTCCATCTTTCAGTTTTCCTTAAACCAAGCGGTAAAGGCAAGATGAGCAAACGTGAAGCTGCTGATGCAATCAAGGATGGCCATTCAATTTTTATTAAAGACATGCAGGAACTCGGCTTCACCCCCGAAGGCGTTTTGAACTGGAGCGCATTAATGGGGTGGGGTGTCGCTGAAGATGATGTGATGAGCGTGGAGCAAATGATCGAACGCTTCTCGATTGACTCGCTGACTCCCTCACCCGCCGCGATCAACTTCCAGAAACTGGATCACTTCAACGCGACGCACATCCGCCTCCTGACGACCGAAGACCTGGCAGCCCGTCTCAAGCCTTACTTTACCCGTGAGGGACTCGCTGTCCGCGACGATGTGCTGCTGAAAATGATTCCGCTCATCCGTGAGCGTCTCACCACGTTGGAC
>JAUXWL010000467.1 GCA_030680155.1 Anaerolineales bacterium | reverse complement strand
GCGCTCGCCACGCTCGGCTACTTCAAGGAAAAATTCGACCTCGTGGTTTCGGGCATCAACTTCGGCGCAAATCTCGGGCATGACGTGACCTACTCTGGAACCGTCACCGCCGCCATGGAAGCCGTCATCGCGGGCATCCCTGGCGTGGCGGTTTCGCTCGAAATGATCGAAGGGCACATTGGCGCGATTGATTTTTCCGCCTCCACCTATGCGGCGCGCGTTGCAGTTGAAAACGTGTTATCGCATGGCTTGCCCGAAGACACCCTGCTCAACGTCAACATTCCATTTTTGAAAAGGGAAGAGATCAAAGGCTTCCGCGTCACCCGCCAGGGATTGCGCGTCTACCACAGCCGCCTCGACGAGCGCGTCGATCCGCGCAACCGTCCCTACTACTGGATCGGCGGCGACGCTCCCACCGGCGTCCCCGAATCTGGCACCGATGTCGGCGCACTGTCGGAAGGCTTCATCTCCGTCTCGCCCCTGCAACTCGATCTGACCGCCTACCGCGCGTTGTCCGATGTCAGCACATGGGAATGGAAATAAGGGCTCTCCCATTTTTAACGGGAAAGCCAAAACCTTAGCCGCGGATTACGCGGATTCACGCGAATCTTCCTTTTCAATCCGCGAAAATTAGCGAAATTCGCGGCAGAAACGGGAGAGTCGAAATAAGATAATCCCGAAGGGGTGGCATAGATCCGAAAACCTATGTCATCCCTTCGGGATTTTTTACATCAACTGTCATTCTATAATCATTGCACCCTTTCGGGGTTAGACGCTGGCCTTTAGAACTCGACTTTTCATCAACGGTTGGATTTGATACGACCCACAACAAGCGGGAATGACAAGCGTATCGAATTTATTTAAGACAAACGCCTCTCCCTCCGCCGATACCTGCACCTGCCCCTCGATCACGGTCAACCCGTGAAACGATTCTCCCCTCGTCTCCAGATTGAGCGTCTTCTGCTCCACTAGAATCTCATCCAAATTGAAATACTGACATTGCGTCAATGTTTGCATCTCGCCGTCGTTCATCTCAGGAGAATCAACCACCAAGGCAACCGCATTCGGGTTGGAGACAGCGACTGCCTTGTCAATATGCAGCTTGCGCGTTTCAGTTTCGGGGCGTCCCCAATCGTAGACGCGGTAGGTGATGTCAGAAGTCTGCTGAATTTCATAGATCAGCAGCCCCGGTCCCAGCGCATGGACGGTGCCGGGGTTGATAAATAACGTATCCCCCGCCTTCACCGGCGCTGTTTCCACCAGATCCAAAACTAATTCGCTCCTGCTCTCAATCGCGGAAGTCAATGCTTCTGCGGTGACGTTCGGTTTGACACCCGCAATAAGTTTTGAATCCGCATCGGCTTCGAGCACATGCCAGGCTTCGGTTTTACCGAAGAAGCCTTCCCCTTCCAACTTCTGGGCCTGCTCATCATTCGGGTGGACTTGTAACGACAGCCACTGGGCACAATCCAGAATCTTCACCAACACGGGGAAGCGATTCCCCGTCTGCGCGATGGCGCGCGAACCGAGCAGGTCACTGCCAAATTCAGAGGAAAGGTCTGAGAGGCTGCGCCCGGCATAAGGTCCAGAAGAGATGCGATTGCCGGCGTAGATGATCCAAGCCTCGGCGGTGGGGACAATCTGCGGGCGGAGTCGTGATCCGCCCCACACATAGTCACGATATTCGGGAGCCAGGGTAAAGGGGGATTTGTTCATGGGGATATTGTAATCGCAGTCCAGACCGAAGACGGTGGATGGCAGACGATGGAAAACGGTCCACGGTCTGTCGTCCACCGTCCTTAACAAGATGTTAACCAATCCTTCCATTGATCTTAAGAGGGGGTTGATACCATCTCCAGCGTAGAAAAATACAAAGGAGAAATTAGAGAATGTCCAAAACTGTTCGTTTATTTGTTTTTATGCTCGTGGCGCTGAGCCTTGTGCTCGCTGCCTGTGGCGCACCCGCAGCGGAGACCGCTGCGCCCTCCGCAAATGAAGCGCCTGCCGTCACCGAAGCCCCGGCAGCCACCGAAGAAGCGATGGAAGAACTGCCCATCATGCTTCCTGAACTCGTCGAGCCCGCTGACGTGACCGGCGACATCATCACCGCTGGTTCTTCGACCGTGTTCCCCGTCTCTGAACGCATGGCGGAACTCTTCCAGCAGGAAGGTTACGAAGGCAACATTACCGTCGATAGCATCGGCTCCGGCGCTGGGTACGAACGCTTCTGCGTGGCTGGCGAAACTGACATTGCCAACGCCTCCCGCGCCATCAAGTCCAGCGAGGTTGAAGCCTGCCGTTCCATCGGACGCGAACCCCTTGAGTTCCGTGTTGGCACCGATGCGCTGGCGATTGTTGTATCCTCTGAAAACGACTTCCTGACGAGCATCAGCAAGGAAGAACTCGCAAAGGTCTTCTCCGGGGAAGTGACCACCTGGAAGCAGTTGAACGCCGACTATCCCGACGGCAAGATCGCGATCTACTCGCCCGGTTCTGACTCTGGCACCTTCGACTACTTTGTGGAAGAAGTGATGGCTCCGTACTTCAAGAACGCGGAAGGCAAAGCGGATGTGGAAGCTGGCGAAGCTGCGCTGCTCGGTCTCGAAGGCGTGCAACTCTCCGAGGACGACAACGTTCTCGTGCAGGGTGTGGCTGGCGACAAGTATGCCATTGGTTACTTTGGATATGCCTACTACGGTGAGAACACCGATAAGTTGAAAGCATTGGCTGTGAACGAAATCAAGCCTGTACAGGCGAACGTGGACAACGGCACTTACCCGCTTGCCCGCCCGCT
>JAUXWL010000466.1 GCA_030680155.1 Anaerolineales bacterium | reverse complement strand
AGTGAATCGACCAACGCCCGATCCGCCTGTTCGTGGACGGGCGTCCAGTCTGTAGTGGAGTGCATCAGCGTTCCACCGAGATCAAAGAGGATGTGTCGAATGGGAGAGGATGTCATCAGGTTTGGGTATATCTCACTTGCTCAAAAACGTACAGCGGATATTACAAACAAAGGTCAGGCTGCGCCTTTGAGATAGATGCCTGTCGGGTCGAGTTCTTCGCGCAGAATTCTCAATTCTTTTTTGGTGACGAGTTCCGTGGTTTTCAATTGCGCGGCGACTTTCAGATCCCAGCCTGTGTTGGCTTTGGCGTCTGCGACTGTTTTGCCAGGGTGTAGAGCAGTGAGGATCATTTCGCCGTTTTCATCAGGTTCGAGCATTCCAATATCAGTCACCACGCCGACCATGCCGCCGCCGCGCAATCCCGCGGCTTGACGGTCGCCTTTGCCGCCGATGAAACCAGCCGAGGTCATGAATTCCACTTTTTCAGGGAAGCGGCGTTTCTGGTGGGGGGTCATGATGTAACAGCGCCTGGCCCAGGCGGCGATTTCCTGCGATCCGCCCGATCCTGGCAGCCGCACTTTGGGGTGCGCGTAGTCACCAATCGTTGTAGCGTTGATATTTCCATATTTATCAATTTGTGCGCCGCCCATGAAGCCCACATCCACGTTTCCGCGCTGGAGGTAGTTTGCAAAAATATCGTACATGCTCACCACCGAAAGCGATCCGCTGACGAGAGTCGGGTCGCCGATGGAGAGGGGCAGGCGTTCGGGTTCTGCGCCGATAACCCCCGCTTCGTAGATCATCACAAGGTTGGGGGCGTGAGTCCGTTTGGCGAGGTTGCAGGCGAGGTTGGGCTGCCCCACGCCAACGAAGACCACGTCGCCATCGCGTAACAAACGCGCGGCGTTGATGATCATCAATTCGGCGGAGGAGTATTTGAGTTCGGGCATGTTGTTCTCCTTGTTGGACCATGGACGATGGACGGTAGACCATGGATGACGAAAAAAATGGTTGTCTGCGGTCTATGGTCGATGGTCAATCGTCAAAAAGTTCGTAATGATTTCCGCCACTTCCTGCGGATGTTCGAGCGGCAGGATGTGCGTGGCTTTTTTCAAGGTGTGTATCGTTATCTTCGGGTTCTTCTTTTTTACGAGCCTTTCGGCATTTGGCAGAAAAGTGTCTGTCTCATCGCCGCGGATGATGAGGGTTGGCACATCGAGTTTTGGAAG
>JAUXWL010000460.1 GCA_030680155.1 Anaerolineales bacterium | reverse complement strand
GACGAATCAGGCATGGTGGATGGAGCCAGCCACTTCCAAATCTTCTGGAATTTACTGCTCCCGCTTCTTCGCCCGATTTTGGTTGTGATCGGCATCCTGTCATTTATCGGCACCTATGGCGACTTCATCCTCGCCCGCATCCTGCTCAATGACGTAAACAAGTACACCCTGATGGTCGGCTTGCAGATCTTCACCGCAGGGCAATTTGACCAGAAATGGGGCGTCTTTGCCGCTGGAGCCCTGCTCGGCGCGCTGCCCATCATGATCATTTACCTTGCCCTGCAAGACCAGATCGCCGGCGGCTTGACCACAGGTGCTGTTAAAGAATAAACCCATGCGGCGGTTTCTGTTTGGGACAATATTGATTTTCATATTGATAGCCCTGGTACTTCTTCAGGGCTATCAACGTTTTGTTTCTGCCGCCAGCATGGAAGAAATACCCGTCTTCGCGGATGTCAGCCAAGTCGCAGGCATCGTGGACAACCGCGTGGCAGGCATTGAAATGGCCGCAGGACAAGCCTGGGGCGACTACGATAACGACAGCTTCCTCGACCTATACGTAACCGACCCTGTCGGGCGCAACACCCTCTACAGAAATAACGGCGACGGCACGTTCAGCGTGTCAGACCTCACGCAGCAAGTCGAATTATTCAACGCCTACTCTCAGGGAGCCTCCTTCGCAGACTATGACAACGACGGCTGGCAAGACCTGATTGTCGTCACATGGGGCACAAATCGCCTCTTCCAAAACAATAACGGACAAGGCTTTACCGACATCACAGAACAAGCAGGGCTTCGCGGTGAGCACAACAGCAAGACCGCTTCATGGGGTGACTTCGACAACGACGGCTTTCTCGATCTCTACATTGCCAATTGGTCGTGCTATCCCAAATGCGGGCGTTCCATGGACGGCGAGTCCGATCAACTCTACCGCAACAACGGCGACGGCACGTTTACAAACGTCACTGACTATTTGAAGGGCGGCACAACAGGCGCAGGCTTTGTCGCCAGTTTCACCGACTTTGACAATGACGGCGACCTTGATGTCTACCTCGTCAATGATGAGTTCGTAAACCCCGTCGGCAACAGGCTCTGGCGCAATGACGGGGAAGGCTGCAAAGGCTGGTGCTTCTCCCAGATCGCAAAAGAAGCTGGCGCGGATTCCAGGTTATTTGGCATGGGGCTGGCCGTCAGTGACATGGACAACAATGGCTTTCAGGATTTCTACTACTCCAACGTCGGTCCGATGGAGTTATTGCAAAATCAGGGCGATGGCACGTTTGCTGAAATTGCCAAAAGCGCGGGCGTACAAATCCCCAACGGAATTGGCTGGGGCGCGGTCTTTCTCGATTATGACAACGACGGCTGGCGCGACCTCTATGTAGCCATTGCCGACACCACCGACCATAAAGATATTGGTGCGAACAAACTCTTCCGCAACAATAGCGACGGAACATTCACATCCATTGCCTGCCACAACGAGTCCACCGATGTCCGTATGAGCATCGGCGTGGCATACGCGGACTATGACCAGGACGGCTGGGTGGATCTGGTCGTCGGCAATCTTGATGAAGGCTACCGACTCTACAAAAACCAACAGGGACAACGCAGCGACAACCATTGGCTGTCCATCAAACTTGAAGGCGCAGGACCTGTCAACCGTGATGCGGTCGGCGCGCGGATCTATGTCACTACAAAAGACGGAACCCAAATGCAGGAAGTCATCAACGGGTCAAGCGTCATGGCGGGCAATGCTTTGGAGTTGAACTTCGGCTTGGGCGGAGAACGAAGCGCAGACCTTCGCATCCGCTGGAGCGACGGCACGGAACAGGTCATCCAAAACGTCGGCGCAGATCAACGCTACAAACTGCGTTATCCGTTGAACGGCGAGACCACACCCGAACCTCTGCCAACCAATTCAGTTGTGAAAACCCAGCAACCTTCGTTCATGGATTATCTGCGTTCGCTACACATTGACTTGCGCGCCTATTCGAGGGACAACGATACGCAGCTCACATACTTAATGGAGCGGGCAAATGTCCAGCCGCCGACCAACCCCGAAGCGCCGTCCCCAGCTTTGGTCGCGTTGGGCGAGGCGCTGTTTTGGGATCCCATCCTGAGCGGCAACCGCGATACCTCCTGCGCCACCTGTCATCATTCCGACCTTGCCACGGGAGACAACCTCTCCGTCTCCATCGGCACCAACGGGTTCGGGCTTGGTGAGGAACGCGAAAAGGCAACGGCGCGGGAACTCGTGCCGCGCAACGCCTCGCCGCTTTTCAATTTGGGATACGAAGAATGGACGACCTTCTTTTGGGACGGGCGCGTCTCTCGCGGACCTGGGGCTGGCTTCCACAGCCCAAGCAGTGACCGCCTGCCAAGCGGACTCGACAGCGCGCTTGCTGCGCAAGCCATGTTCCCTGTTACATCGCGCGACGAAATGCGCGGCTTCCGTGGCGAAGTGGACATCTTTGGCAACCGCAACGAGATCGCCGATATTGTGGACTACCGCGCCCAGCCTGTTTGGGATGCGCTCATGGCGCGTCTGCTGGCAATCCCTGAATACGTAGACTTGTTCCACGCCGCCTACCCCGATCTGCCCGTGGATGAACTTGGCTTCCAACACGCAGCCAACGCAATGGCGGCTTATGAAATTGCCGTGTTCACCTTTGAAGACAGCCCCTATGACCGCTACATTCAAGGTGACACAACCGCAATGAACGATGAACAAAAACAAGGCGCGCTCTTGTTTTACGGAAAAGCGGGTTGTGCCGATTGTCACTCAACAGGATTGCTGACCGACCAGGATTTCCACAACATTGCTGTGCCGCAGATCGGCGATGGCAAGGGACGTGAACAACCCTTTGACCTCGGGCGCGCCCGCGAAACTGGCAACGACTGTGACCGCTACGCCTTCCGCACTCCGCCGCTGCGTAATGTTGCCATCACAGGTCCGTGGATGCACAATGGAGCCTTCACCACATTGGAGGAAACAGTGCGTCACCACCTCGACCCTGCCGCAAGTCTGCAAGCCTACGACCCCAGCCAATTAAGCGAGTTGCTCGCAGATACCTGTCAGGACCAACCCGAAACCATTGCCGCCATCCTGAAATGGTACACACCCAACAATTCCAGCGAAGGTGTGAATTTGACAGATGCAGAGATACGCGCCCTGCTCACCTTCCTGAACTCGCTCACCTCCCCCAGCGCTCTGGACTTGAGCCACACCATCCCCGCTTCCGTCCCAAGTGGACTCCCTGTGGGCGGGAATATCACCGACCCGAAGAATTCAACGCGCGGAATGCGGACTTTAGTCCGCTAATGATGAAAAATGCAGACTGAAGTCTGCACTCCGAAAACTCAACGCACGGAATGCGGACTTTAGTCCGCTAATGATGAAAAATGCAGACTGAAGTCTGCACTCCGAAAACCCAACGCACGGAAATCCGCGCTCCGAAAACTCAACGCACGGAAATCCGCACTCCGAGAAATAAACCTCATGAAAACAACACACAAACTCCTCTCTCTTATTGTTCTCCTTGCCCTGCTCGCGGGATGTGGAACGCCCACACCTACCGCAACGGTGGAAGTCCCGCCCAGCGTCACGCCCGAACCCGAAATTGGCACCGAAGGCTTTCCGTGGTGGAACGATGTTGTCTTTTATGAGATCTTCGTCCGCTCCTTCCACGACAGCAACGGCGACGGCATCGGTGACTTCAACGGCATCACCGCCAAGCTGGATTACCTGCAAGACCTCGGCATCCGCGGCTTGTGGCTCATGCCCATCAACCCATCCCCCTCCTATCACGGCTACGACGTCACAGATTATTACGCCGTCAACCCACAATATGGCACGATGGATGATTTCAAGAACCTGCTCGCCGAAGCCGAAAAGCGCGATATTCGCATCATCATTGACCTTGTCATCAATCACACCTCCAGCAAACATCCGTGGTTCCAGAAGGCGCAAACCCCAGGCAATGAATACTACAGTTGGTACAAGTGGAAAGACTCCGATCCGGGCACGCTCGGTCCGTGGGGCGC
>JAUXWL010000458.1 GCA_030680155.1 Anaerolineales bacterium | reverse complement strand
GTCCACAACAAAACGCGCCAGATGTTCTGCCGGTAGCGCATCGCCCAGTTGGATTGGCGTACTCAGCGTTGTTTCGTAATCGGGCATCCTAAATTTTCGGCTCATCCTTCAAGTTTACCAGTTTGCTCTCCGACAAACTGCGAGGCGCTGTCATAAGGGATGACCTGATGCAGTTGCTCGAGAATGTGCGAGACGGTATGTTCCAATTCGAGTTTTTCTGTGATCGTTACGCTGGCTTTCCGCAGGATTTCGGAGGTGGCTGCGCGTTGTGTCGCCTCTTCCATTGCCTGAAATTTTTCGAAGGCCAGCGCGATCAGGCTGGCGGCTTGTTCACAAGTGGCTATTTCCTCCGATTGAAATTTGTGCAATTTATCGAACGAAAATATCAGCGCGCCGAGTTTTTTTTCGCCCGCGATGAGCGGGAAGACGACGCCCGAGCGGGATGAAAAATTACGAGAAACTTCCGGGTCAACATAGGGTGAGTTGTAGGCATCCTCTATGATTAACATTTTCCCCAGAGCCAAGGCGGACTCGGTGAACGTCTTTTTCTCAATCGGGATTTGGACAGATAAATAGGTTTCGCGGTGCGGTCCGTATGCGGCCAGGGGCAGGGTCTTCTTTTTTGTTTCGTCCCATAAGGTGATGAAGCACCCATCCGCATGGATCAGTTCCGCGAGGCGGTCCACGGTTTTTTGCGCCATCTCCTGAAGCGATTGCGCCGTCAGGGACTCTCGTACGATGTCATTCAGCAGGTTGAGTGAGTTTTGTTTTTGCCGCGCTTTTTGCTCGGTACGGGCGCGCGCCTCGGCCGCGCCGAAGATGCTGGCGGCAACGTGAAAGGCATCCAGTTCCATGCCGGACCACTGGCGTTCGCGGTGGCATTCATCGAAGACGAGGAAGCCCCACCAGCCAAAGTCCACGAAGATTGGCACTACCGCCATGGAGATGCTGCCCAACGTTCGCAGGAAGCGCTGTTCCTCCTTGGGGAAATCCCGTACCAGCCCCTGGACCGGCAGTCCCTGTGAGAGATTATTTTCCCACCTTGCGAACCCTTCCTTCCGAAGATTGATATGCTGGAGCAGGGGGTTTTTTAGCTGCGAGTCAATCCCGGCGGCTGTCCATTCATAGCACAAGCTTGAGAGAATGGTGTGAGAGTTGTCCAGGTAGTTCATAACCACATGGACGCGGCTGACATCTGCCGCCTGACCGATATTTTCCAGCACGCCGGGGATGTTGTGCTCCCATTGGGATTCTTTCAGGAACTGTTCCGCCGCCATGCTGATGGCAGACATGATCGATTCGCGGCGGCTAAGCGCGGCTTCCGCTTCCTTGCGGTGGGTGATGTCGTGCAGGGTGATCATCATATCGGGATGATCGAGACTTTTTTTGTTTTTCTGCAGCGTAACGGGAGAAATAGTCAATTCGAAGATCTCGATGGCGCCATTCCTCTCCGTGGAATACTCCGTCTGGTGTTCCGTGCCGTTCAAGAAGGGGGCTGCTGTTGCAGCGAAGGTTTCTGAGATTTGTGAAAGCGGCTGTCCGATCATGTCATCTTCCGTGCGCTGGAACAGTTCTTCCGCGGTCGGGTTGATGTAGAGCACACGCTGCTGCGGATTCAAGACCACCACGCCGTCCTTCATGTTCCTCAACACGTTGATATGCTCCGGCGGCATGACCTCCATCAGGCGGTGTTTGACGATTGCCCAGGCAAAACTGAATGCGGCTGGCAGAAAGCACAGGGGGGTAAGGTCGATATCTTTGATGGGGCCGATCCCTGCCACGAACATCAAACTCCCCGCCATCGGGAAGAGAATTCCCGCAATTACAAAACTGACCTGTACCCGATAGATGCCCGATCTTTGGAACAGTTCCATGACCAGCAGAAGACTGGCCAGCGCCAGCAGCCCATAGGAGTAGATGACATGCACCCAAAAGAAGGGTCCAAGGTGGAGGTGTAGCAGTTTGATCCCCGCCGTTTCGACAACCGTTTCCTGGCTCCACATTAATTGGTGCAGCGGATTCGTCCACACCAGCAGCAGGATTATCAAAGGTAGTCCCCATAACAGCAGCGTCGTCTTTTTGGTAAGCAGGTGGCTTTTGCCGGTAAACTCCAATGCGAAAAATAGCATGAAGACCGAGACACCGACGATGCCCAGATACTCAAAATTTAAAACCATCAGTTTTGCGGGTAGAGTTGGGAAGAAGATTTCCAGCCCATAGGTAAAGGACCAGATCGACATGCACAGGACCGCCCAGGCAAAGGGATTGACAGCCACTGCGGGCCTTTTGCGCCATGCGTACAACCCCAGCAGGGCAAACGGAAAGGCCGCAGTAATATAGATCAGTGGGACGTAGATATCGGGGCGATAAAACATAATATTTTAATAACGAAGGGACATTCAACAAGCAGGGGGATGAAAGTTCTTTCGTACTTTTATTGTATGCTGATACATTGTTCGTACCGTTACAAGTGGGTAATAATAAGGAAACTGTAAAGTGGTTCTAAAACGCCGCGCAACCCCAGCGCGGCGTTTTTGTGTGCATGCAAAGGTTGTCAGCGGCAGTCGCTCAAGCCGCCGTCCTCGGCGGCGTTTTGCGAGGGAAACCCTGCGCCGGGGATGTATGCCCAGATATGGGTACGGCGCAGGGAGCAAATTGCCTGACATGTTTTGCGTGCATACGCGTTTTTTGCCCTCGTCAGATAATTACGTTCTGTGGCGAAACCACATACTGCCACCAGTTATTGTGGATGCCGTTGCGGCGTCCGTTTACCCGCGGGAAGTGGTTGAACCACCACTTGTGGTGCGCGCGGATATCTCCGCTGCCCCATTCGGAGGCGGTGACTGCGCGCACATCCCCTTTGAAGTTCGGGAAGTTGAGCAGCCAGTCATAACACTCGCTGTTTACAGGCACAGGATTGTTCCAGTCGTAATCTGACTGGCTGTTGGGCGCAAAGTGAATATTACCGCAGGCGGCTTTACCCGGCGCGATCTTTTCATAGCGGATGAAGCGCCGCCACAGGTTCGCCTCGCCTGTCAGTTTCATGAAGGTGCGCTCCATGATCGACTCGGCGCGATGACCGTACGACTCGAACATCTCACCGATATGGCGCTCATACGAGAAGCCCATCACCACAAAGCGGCGTTTGCTGGCGGATGTATTTGCCAGTTGTGGGGCATTGCACCAGAACGCGCCCGGTCCGCCCATGGTGGATTCATAAAAGCCGGCGTGTGGAAAGCCGAAGATCCATACTTCGTCAATTTCATTGGACGCCACTCGCGGCAGGATGTTGAACTTGCCGAGGATGGCGTGATAGTTCACTTCCTGTGGCATGTGCGGGGTCGCAGCGCGGCGCATCACATCCAGATAGCTTTGCGGCGTGTAGCGGAATCCATCCGTTTTGGCGGGGAACTCATCCACATCGATCCGTTGGACGATCTCATATCGCGCCAGTCCGTTGCTGGTTTCGAGCAAGTCTGCCATGAAACCAGTCACCAGATCGGACGTGTTGTACCAACGCATCTGCTGGGAGAGCGTGATACCCGTGGCGGGATCCATCACGGGATCATACACGATCAGCAGAACCTTGCTCCGCGTGATCTGGGCGGGTTCGGTTGGGTTATTGTCCGTTGTTTCTTTTTTAGGGGTGGGTTTAAAAAGACTGAGAAGCCAATTGAGGAAGCCGGACATAAGTTCTCTCCTTGTTTTGGGGTCAGGGCATGTTCAGCGCGAAATACACCTGACCATTCACTGCCAGATATAACACATGATCGGGGCTGACGGCTACGGCTCCCACCGAGCCGGCGGGAATCGGGTTGACGCTTCCTGTCGTCGGGCGGAATTGGTTCTGGAACTCGAGCATTCGTGGTGAGAAACGCAAGACGCTCTGGCTGTCCGCATCCAGCAGCAGAATGGATTGATCCGGCTGGGCGGCGTACAGCATCTGGGTGAAGTTCGCCGCGCCGAACAGGTCAATATCCTGGTACGCCTCGAGTGGGTTGACCTTCGGCAGCGGGTCCTGACAGTTGGATGCGCTCGTTTGAATGCGGCTGAAGGAGCAGGTGGAGAGCCGCCCATCCGAGTGGAGCAGGTACATCTCGTCACCCGAAACGATGAAGTCGATCACATCCTGTGAGGGAGTCTGCTGACCAAAGAAAAAATACGGACGATCCACATACGTGCCGTCCCTGCCGTTGTACACCCACACCGCGCGCGAGGATGCGTCCAATACATAGAGTGTGCCATTGTCCAATGCAAAGCCGGTGACACGTCCCCAGTTCGTATCCGGCGGCGGCAGGGGAATGGCTTGCGCCACCTGACCCGGCGCGCAATAGAGCAGGTTGCCGCTGGCGTCGATGCCGAGCAAGGTCGCATCGATGAAGTTAACGACGGGCAGGGTCAAAATATCCACCAGCGGGCCGACGGTGTAACTGCCGTACACGCCCGGCTTGCAATTAAAGGTGGTATCCAGTTGAAAGCCGCGTCCGCCAGCCGTGGGGAAGGCGCGCACTGCTTCGCCCGTTTCCGCGTTGAGCAGGAACAGGTCACGGTCACTGGCTGCCATGCGGCTCACTTTGATATTCGGTTTGGAACTGAATGCGGCGCTGAACTGCATCCGTGTGATGCCGAGCAGTTTGTCGAGGTTCGCTTCCGCTTCTTTGCGGAGGTTGATGGTCTCGTTGGTCTGACGGTGTTCTTCGGCGCGTTCCACGTTGAGCAGTACGTTCTCCCAGGTTTTTCGCTGTTCCACAGGACTGCTGAGTGAAATCGCCTGCTCGCGCATGTGCTGGGCCTGGCGGAGATACGCATCATATTGCTGACTGCGCCCAATCCGCAAATAAACGACCACTAAAACAGTCACCACCACCAATGGGATCAGCGCTGCCATGAATGCCAGCATGGGCGTGGATGGGACGTTGGAATTTTCGTCGGTATCGGGGTTGGGCAGCAAGCGCGGCAGGAAATGCCTGATCCTGTCACCCAGCGTGCCGCTCAAACGGCGGAAGGATTGAATGCCGACTGCCGCCGCCTTCGCCGCCTGACGCGCGCGGACAGAGGGTTCGCGCGGCGTTTCAGGTTCTTCCTCTTTGACGGGTGCGGGGATCGGTTCCTGCGCTTCGACCTGCGCCGCCATATTTTCTGCAATGGCTTCCACCGCTTCGGCTTCCTCCTCCTCATCCTCTGGGGCATCCTCTTCAACTGGACTGGGCTTTGCCCGTGGAATGGAAGCGGGGAAATCGCGCGTCACGGTTTGGTGGGGCAGGCTTTCGAGCAGATTGGCCGGTTGTTCCTGTTGTGGAAGCGGTTCTTCCTTTTGGATGGGAATGGCATACGCGGAGGGTTGCAGGACATGCGCCGGCGTGGATTCTGTCTGCTGGACGGGTGGCAGGCTTGGTCTTGAGTCCTGAGGCGGGGTTTCATCCTGCTTTTCTTCTTTTATGGAAGTTGTGTTTTTTACGAAGTGGATCATGCCAGCCCCATCCGTTGCCTGGATCAGCACAGCGTTCAGGTCTTCGCTGGTGAGCGTGGTCAGGCGGCGGCGCATCGCATCCAGCGAGGAGGGCTTGGCATCGTTGAGCGGCGCAACCCACGCGCCTGGAACACGCCCGCAAAGCAGCAGCAAGTTGCCTGCTTCAAGAGTGGTCTGTGCATAATGGATGTTGATATTCTGACTCGAACCGAGGCCTTTTCCGGAAATAGTTGGCTCATTAAAGTGACGCGATTCCTGCGCGCCGAACCAATAGGCTTGCATCTGTCCGCTGATCGAGAAAGTGCATTGCGCCTCGCGCACGGCGGCGAGCAACAGCCAGCCCAACGCATACTTGCCCTGACTGCTGGTGGACATGTTGCGTTCGAGCAGGGTCTGGTTGACATGCTGGGTGGCGGCGCGCAGGGCGCTGGTGAGAGCGCGGGGCGTCTCATAAAATACGCGCCCGGCGCCTTCTGCAAGCTGCATGTATTCCGTTGTAGTAAACGTGGAGTTGCCCGTCAGCAAAAGGTACACGACCAGGCGGTCTTGTTCGCGTCCGCGCGCGGCGTTTTTAGGCGGGGTGAGCGCCAGCACACCGGGCATGGCAGGGTCATCCTGTCCGTTGATGCGATAAAGAGGTGTAAGATGAAT
>JAUXWL010000454.1 GCA_030680155.1 Anaerolineales bacterium | reverse complement strand
AAAATTTACTCGAAAGAGCCGTGCTGGAAAGACCCTCTGGACCAATAAGAAGCGGCGGATAAGGAATTTCACACACCCATGCCAGTTCCCTATCTCTCTCCCTTTGACCGACTTAAGTTAAACTTACCTGCATGAAGCGCTCCCTGCAAATCACCTTGAATTCCTGGGTCGGTTTATCCCTGCTCATTCTCATAAGCCTTATCGCCACCTACCTCCGCAACGGCATGGACGGAATCAATCTCTTCATCCAGCAATGGCCGCTCTCCAATCTCCCAGTAACCCTCGCCTCGACCACCATCACCTGGCTTCTTGCAGGTGCGCTTTTGTATTTGATCGCATACGAAAAGATAAACGAAGAAAACCTCTGGCTCACCGCAGGCTTTTTCCTCGTCATGTTTGTTTACATGAATATCCTGCGCGAGCGCTTCCGTTATGGTGATTATCACTACTATCTCGAAGCCGCCACCGCCCTTGCCAATGGACAGCCCCTCCCAGACACCTATCTCTATCTTCCCCTCTGGGCGACCCTGCTTCAATTCATCGTCCCGCTCGGCGACCAGGGTGTCATGATCGTCCTATGGATTCTCAACATCATCGCCCTCGGCGCTTTCTACTTTTTACTTATTACTGTTTTGCAACACTACAACTTCTCACACCGCCTTTCCGTCATCATCACCATCCTCTTCCTGCTCATCAACACCCCTCTCATGCGGACGTTGGGATTCATTCAAGTCAACCTCCTAACCCTGGATTTAATCCTGCTCAGCCTCCTCACCTACCCCAAAAATACGCTTCTCTCCGCGCTGACACTTGCCCTGGCCGTCCATTTGAAGACTTCCCCCGCTGTGATCGTGCTCGCCTTCCTGCTGGAATTCAACTGGAAGTGGCTGTTCTGGTTTGCCCTCAGTTTTCTCGTGATTGGCATCTTCCCGATTGCCGTCAACGGCGTTTCGCCCTATTTTGAATACGTCAACAATGCTGTTCTTCTCACGCAAATCCCCGACACGAATTTTCACGACACCTCCTTTGACTCCTTCCTGCGTTTTCTCAATCCTTTCATCGGCATTCAAATTGCGCAGACCCGCATGATGGTCCTTGTTGCAAAAGTGATTCTGTTAATTGCATCGCTCTACACAATGACGCAGAACATCCGCGCGCAATCCTTCTCCACAGAAAATCGGATGTTGAATGCCATTCCCGCACTTTTCATCTTCATGACTCTCGCCTCGCCCATCGTCTGGGATCATCACGGGCTTTTCGTCACGCTCTCCTTTTTGCTTATGCTCAAACGCATCCACATTCCCGCGCATTGGATGTGGTTCGGCTTCGCCTATTTCCTCGAATTCATGCTGCCTTCCTTCGACTTCTTCCCCTGGTCGTATGGCCGCCTCATCGCGCCGATGATCGTTCTCTGGCTCATGTTCCAAACCTCCAGAAACGACGAACGCTCCCCATTCCTCACTTCCGCGCATCAATGGCTTGAAAGATTGGCAGTTTAAAACACAACCACAAAGGAGCTGAAGGGTCACAAAGGAAACGCTTAATGACCCTTCGTGGTTTAATAACCCCCCATGAAGAAATACCTCTCCGCCATCCTCCTTGCCTGTCTCTTCCTCGCAGGTTTGCTCACCTTCAACCGCTACGGCGAAAGTTGGGACGATCTCTCCCTGCAAAAATACGCCGCCAAATCCATCAACGCCTACGCTACCTTCCCACAGGCAGGTATGGTCAATATCGGGCGCGAGGACCTCGGCTTTTACGGTCCCTTCTTCGTGATGCTTACGGACGTGCTATCCAAAGCCCTTGGCGCCATGCTCCCCTTCAGCCTGCCCGACCTGCGCCACCTTGTTTACTTCCTCGCTTATTTTGCTGGCGTGCTCGCCTTCCACTCCATCGCCAAACGTTGGCTGAGCGATCTCCCCGCCCTCGGCGCGACCCTGCTCTTCGCCACCCAACCCGTCCTGTGGGGCCACGCCTTCATCAACCCCAAAGACACGCCCTTCCTAGCCCTCTTTCTTCTTTCTCTTGCTTTGGGGATGCAAGCCTTTGACTCGCTCCAGCCGACTTCATCCACTTCATCCACCGAACTAAATCCACGCTCCAAACGGATTCTCACGCTTCTGACGACGTTTTGGCTTGTCTCTGTTTTCTCGCTCTTTCTCTTCACCCAAACCGTTCACTCCTATATCGAGACTCTCGTCCTCTCTGCGCAGGCGGGCAACGCCAACCTTGTTTCCCTCATTGCTAAAAACATCAGCGAAGTCCCTGCTGAAACCTACATCCAGCGTTACTTCGTTCTCTTCCTCCAACTCCGCACTTTTTACTTTTTACTGATTACCACCTTTTTACTTTTTACTTTTTACCGCCTCAATCGCCAATTACTGATACTCTTCCTCACCATCCTCCCCGCCGCCATCCTGCTCGGATTTGCCACCTCGACCCGCATTCTCGGACCGTTCGCCGGCTTGCTGGTCACGCTTTACGCATTACGCACCAAAGGCAAACAAGCCATCCCTGCGTTGACGATGTACGTTGTCGTCGCATTGGTCGCCACCTACCTCACCTGGCCCTACCTGTGGCTGAATCCAATCCCGCGATTCTTTGAGAGTCTGCGGGAAATGTCACTCTACCCGTGGGCGGGACTCGTGTTCTTCAACGGTTCGACCTATCCAAGCACAGGCCTGCCCGCCTCGTATCTCCCCGTTCTGTTGCTGATCCAGTTGACCGAACCGGTCTGGGCGTTGTCCATTGTTGGATGGGTAGTGGCAATGATCGGCGCAGAAAAGAAGCGCGGACTGGTCGCGTTGTCGCTGTTGTGGTTTATCGTCCCGCTGGCGGCGTTCATCGTTTTAAGGGTCGCGTTGTACGATAACTTTCGCCAGATCCTGTTCATCCTGCCGCCGATCTTTTTGATGGCGGGGGTTGCGTTGGAAGCGGTAAAGAATGTAAAATGGCAGACTGCGTTGATCGTGGTATGTTTGCTGCCGGGCCTGTTTGGGATTGTTTCGTTGTATCCGTATGAGTATATGTATTACAACCGTTTCATCGGCGGCGTGGATGGCGCGGCGGGACGCTTTGAAACCGATTATTGGGTGACGTCCTATCGTGAGGCGGCGGAGTATCTGAATCGTATTGCGCCGCCGAATGCGAATATTTGGGTGGAGGGGCCCGATCAGTTGTTTGCCTTGTTCGCGCGCGAAGATCTGAATATCTATTCGTCGGGTGAAGTGGAGCGCGCGGACAGGTACGAGTATGTGGTGACCATTACGCGGTATAACTTTGACAAAACCGTTTATCCTGATGCTGAAGTTGTGCATAAAATCATGCGCGGAGACGCGGTCTTAACTGTGATAAAAAAACCGTAGCGCGAAATTTATTTCGCCGCTGGCATTTTGCTCGCTTGTGGGGATGGCGACATAAATGTCGCGGTACTTTATATTGAAAGAGAAAAAAATGAATCTTCTTGAAACCCTTTCCCAAAAAACTTTGGTCGCCGATGGCGCGATGGGCACCATGCTCCACGCGCGCGGCATCGACTTCGATAAATGCTTCGACGAATTGAACCTGACCAGCCCCGCCGCAGTGGCGGACATCCACCGCGAGTACATTGAAGCGGGCGCAGAGTTGATTATCACCAACACGTTTGGCGCGAACCGCTACAAATTGAGCAGGCACGGTTTGGAAGATGATGTGACGGAGATCAACCGCGCAGGCGTGGAATTGGCGAAGCGTGTCGTTTCCGCGTCGTTCAAGGATGTGCTCATTGCCGGGGATGTCGGTCCGCTTGGGGTGCGGATCGCTCCGTATGGCAGGGTCAAGCTGGAGGAGGCGCGTGAGGCGTTTGCAGAGCAGATCAAAGCCCTGGCGGAAGCAGGCGCAGACCTGATCGTCATCGAGACCATGAGCGACCTCTATGAAATTCAGGAAGCGATCAAGGCGGCGAAGGAAGTTTGTTCACTGCCTGTGGTGGCGTCCGTTACGTTCACCCGCGATGACCGCACCCTGCTCGGCGACGACCCCGCGAAAGTAGCGCGCCGTGTTGCGGATGCAGGCGCGGATGTGATCGGCGTCAACTGCTCTGGTGGACCTTCACAACTACTGCGAATCCTCAAACAGATGCGCCAGGCCGTGCCAAACCGCTCTGCAAAATTTTGGGTGAAGCCCAACGCAGGCTGGCCCGAACAGGTCAGCGGACGGATCATGTATCCTGCCGATGCGGATTACTTCGGCGAGTATGCGCTTGCGTTCCGTGAGGCCGGCGCGAACATTGTCGGCGGCTGCTGCGGAACCACCCCCCAACATATCACAGCCATGAAAAAGGCATTGGAGGCGGCTCCCGCGGGCGCGATTGCGGATATTTCCATTTTGCCCGAAGACGAAATCACTGCCGAGCCTGCCGAAAAACCCACCCAATTTGCCCAGCGGCTGGCGGATGGAAAATTCTCGATCTGCGTGGAAATGAATCCGCCGCGCGGGCTTTCGACGCATAAACTTTTGGCGGGCGCATCGCTGCTGCAAGACTCAGGCGCGGATGTCATCAACGTGGCAGACAGTCCGATGGCCCGCATGCGCATGTCTGCCTGGGCGGTGTGCGAGGTTGTCCAGCGTCAGATCGGCGTGGAGACCACATTGCATTTCCCAACCCGTGGGCGCAACCTGCTGCGTGTGCAAGGCGACTTGCTCGCCGCGCACGCCCTCGGCATCCGCAACGTCTTCGTCGTCATGGGCGACCCAACCTCCATCGGCGATTATCCCGAAGCGACCGACAACTACGATCTCGTTCCATCGGGTCTCATCAAACTTATCAAGCAGGGCTTCAACATGGGCGTCGATCATTCGGGCACGAGCATCGGCCAGCCGACAAACTTTTTCGTTGGCGCGGCGCTCAATCTCTGTCCGCAGGATATGGACACCGAAGTCAAGAACCTCCGCCGCAAGATCAACGCGGGCACAGATTTCTTCCTCACCCAGCCCATCTATCGGTCAGATGATGGTCTTAAACTCATCGAAGCCTACGAAGCCAAACACGGCAAACTTGAGAAGCCGATCCTCGCGGGCATCCTGCCGCTGGTCAGCGCCAAACATGCCAGCTTCCTGCACAACGAAGTCCCCGGCATCTTCATCCCTGATGAGGCGCGCAGACGCATCGAGGATGCGGGTGAAAATAGCGCCAAAGTCGGCGTGGAACTGGCTGTTGATTTAATTCAAGGCATCAAAACCTGGGCGAGCGGAATTTACATGATGCCCCAATTTCACCGCTACGACATGGCGTCCGAGATCATCGTCGCCGTTAAATAGACCCCGGAGTGCGGACTTCAGTCCGCCAATGGTGGAACGCAGGCTAAAGTCTGCACTCCGCGATCATCGTCGCCGCAAAAACCGGACTGCGGACTTCAGTCCGCCAATGGGGAACGCAGACTAAAGTCTGCACTCCGCGATCATCGTCGCCGTAAAAACCGGACTGCGGACTTCAGTCCGCCAATGGGGAACGCAGGCTAAAGTCTGCACTCCGCGAAAAAGGCAGCCGCATGAAATTCTCCCGCATTTTTTTCAGTCTTTTGATCGGCTTCGCCGCCAGCATTTTCCTCGCGGTGACATTCTTCGGCTACGCCACATTTGACTCCCTCGCAGACCGCCTCTTTCTCATCCTCGTGCCTGCCCTGGCCATCGGCATTTTCTTCTTCCAAACCTTCCCCTCCCTCGCCGCATGGATGCGCCGCCTCCGCACCCATTTCACCATTCCCTATTACCTTTTGGGTTTTCTCTTCGCCCTCAAAATCACTTATGCACTCGTCGGCTACTTGCAAGACCCGCTCCGCACGCCGTACAACATGGCGCTGTTCACGGCACTCTCCATCACCCTCGGCAGTGTCATTGGATATTACCTTTTTCAACGCGCTGCCACTTCCCTTTTCAATAATGGATTTCTGAGCAAGCCGCTAAACATCCTGCTCGTTCTCGTTTTGCCTGTGCTGGTTGCCGCCGTTCTTTACGGAAGCGCTCAATTCCCCGCCATGTTCATTTTAGGCTATGTCACCGTCCCGAAAAAATGGATGGCGCTGTTTTTTGTAATGGCCTTTTCCACTGGCGTGTGGAGTCTCGCCGTTTTAGA
>JAUXWL010000433.1 GCA_030680155.1 Anaerolineales bacterium | reverse complement strand
CCTGCTCGCACTTGCCAAATACGCCCTCGATGTGACCCAAATGTCCGAGGAAGCCTGGCTGTGGTACGGCTACGGTCTCTATCGCAAGGGCGATAATGCCGGTGCGCTCAAAGCCTGGGAGCGGGCAGACAGCATCAACCCTAATTTCTTTGAAGACCAGGCGCGCAATGCCTTGCAATTAATTCCATAGCATCACACATCAAATCCTCTATGAAAAAATATATTCTCATCTTCCTTGCCTTCCTCCTTGCCGCCTGCCAGCCTGCGCCGACAGCCGCACCTGAGTTCACACCCACCACCGCCCCGCAGCAACAAGTGGAGGAAAACACTCCCACCCCTGCCCCAACGGAAACTCCGCCTTCACCACCGACTCTCGAACCAACCCCCACGCCTGAGACAGTAAAAATATCTCCAAAAGATGGGATGACCCAAATCCTCATCCCTGCAGGGACATTCTTCATGGGCGGTATGGACGTGCATCGCAAGAACGATGAACTGCCCGCGCATGAGGTCTTCATCAGCGCGTTTTGGATGGATCAAGTGGAAGTGACCAACGGCATGTATCAACTTTGCGTAGACAGCGGATCGTGCCGCCCGCCTGCGCAAGTCCGCTCGGATAACCGCGAGGAGTATTTCGGCAACCCCGAATTTCAAGATTTCCCCGTTGTGCATGTGACCTGGTACGACGCAAACGCCTATTGTCAATGGGCGGGCCGCCGTCTGCCCACCGAAGCAGAATGGGAACGCGCCGCGCGCGGCGATGACAAACGCAACTTCCCCTGGGGAGATGAATTTCCAAACGAATACAACGCCAACGCATTGAATCTCATCAGCGATACATGGCGGGTTGGGTCGTTCCCCGAAGGCGCGAGTCCGTTTGGGGTGTTGGATATGGCTGGCAATGTCTGGGAGTGGGTGGCCGATCGCTATCGCCCGGATTATTATGGGAAGTCCTCTGCTGAAAATCCAACAGGACCTGCTGATGATGAGGTCTTCAATAACCTGCGCGTACTCCGTGGCGGTTCGTTTCAGGATGACGGCATCTTTCTACGGCTTGCGAACCGCAATTCTCTGGAAGGACCCGACCCAAAAGCACAGTCCACAGAGGATGAGTACTATGGGCGTAGTTCGGTCAAAGTCGGTTTCAGGTGCGCGGCAGATCAATA
>JAUXWL010000432.1 GCA_030680155.1 Anaerolineales bacterium | reverse complement strand
AGCAGATGGGCGTAGAAATCGAGTTTATATTCCACGCGCTCATGTCCGCGCTGGCCGTTCGGGAAGTAAATGTTGAAGAGACGCAGACCAGCCCAACGGGTCTGAATGACGCGTCCTTCCATGTCGAATTTCGGCTCATTCATCCCCATCACCATTTCGTCGGGTGGTGTTTTGTAAAACGTCGTCACCCCGCTGTACCCCGCCCTCTCAGCGGGATTCCAAATGTATGGAAGTTGGAAACTCGCCGCCTGCTCCCCGCTCAACTGCTCCGGGCGGGCTTTCACTTCCTGCAAACACAGGGCGTCAGGGTCTTGCTTGAATGCCCAGTCCAGTGCATCTTTTCCAAGTGCGGCGCGAACGCCATTCACATTCCATGTAATGATTTTCATTGATAATCGGCGTTTTCTTTTATGGTAAACTTGATTCGAAGACAGGAGAGACATGGATCAAACAACTGTCAAACAAATACTCTGCATCGAAGACGAACCTGAAATGATAGATTTGATCAGGCTGATATTGAGCAGGCGAGGGTTTGAAGTGCATGGCGCTGCAGGCGGTGTGGAAGGCATCCGTCTGGTCCGCGAATTGCACCCGGACCTTGTTTTACTCGACCTGATGATGCCAGACATGGATGGTTGGGAAGTATACCAACAAATGAAGGCAGACGCCCCACGCGCGACATCCCCGTCATCGTCGTCACCGCAAAAGCGCAGAACATAGACAAAGTCCTCGGTCTGCACATTGCCAAAGTGGACGATTACATCGCAAAGCCGTTCAGCCCGCAGGAACTCACAGACAGCGTCGAAAAGATTTTAAACTAAAAATTTCTGACACAACATTTTGACCGGGCGGCGCATTCGCCGCCTTGTTTTATGATTTTCACATGTCCCATCTAATCCACATCCACAACCTGACCAGCCCGATCGAACATCCCGCCCGTGTGGGATATTGCGACTCATTCCCATGCAAACTGCGCGGATTGATGTTCCGCCCCCGCCTCGCCCTGGACGAGGGCTTGCTCCTCGTCGAAAAAAAGGATTCACGCCTCGACACCTCCATCCACATGCTCTTCGTGCCATTTGACCTCGCCGTCATCTGGATCGACACTGATATGACCGTGGTGGACAAGGTCATCGCCAAATCATGGCGTCCCGCCTACTTCCCCAAGGCTGACGCAAGATATACGCTCGAAATACACCCCGACCGTTGGGAGGATTATCAAATTGGTGACAAGGTCGAATTCAAGGATGCGTAAGCCCTTCTTCATTATCTTAATGCTGTTGATCCTTATTGCCCCACTCCAACCTGTTCAGGCACAAGATGGGACAGGCCCCGTTTACATTGTGCAGCCCGGCGATAGCCTATCTTCGATTGCCTCGCGCTTCAGCGTGACCATGAACGACCTGATGGCAGCCAACAACATCAGCGATCCCAACCAATTGGCGGCGGGTCAGCAGCTTGTCATCCCAGGGTTGGAAGGTGTGACAGGAATCCTGAGCACGGAATTCATCAACTTCGGCGATTCGTATCGCAGTCTGATGCGGCGCACACAAGTCCCTGAAAATTTGTTCAAAAAACTAAACCGCGTTGTCAGCCCAAGTGAATTTTATGTGGGCGTAAGCATGATCGTCCCCGTGCAGGGAGAAAACCAGAACAACAGGCGCATCTCTCCCGCAATTGGCGAATCCCTGCTTGAACTTGCCGTAAAGAATAATACAAATGTTTGGGCACTTGCTGACATCAACGATCTGGCTGGCGCATGGGACGGACTTCCCAACGACACCTTGTTCGCGCCCGGTGAAATTAGCGGCGCAGGCACAGGCGGATTACCTTCCGTTTTTCTCAGCGCAGAAATCCGCACCCTGCCGATCAAACAGGGTGGTACAAGCGTTATCAAAATCACAACCGAACCAGGCGTTACTCTTGGCGGCTTACTGGTTGACCATCCGCTTAATTTCTTCCCGAACGAAGACGGAGCTCAAGTGGCCTTGCAGGGTATACATGCCTTGCTGGAACCGGGCGTCTACCCTCTGCGCCTGGATGCCACACTTCCTGACGGAAGTAAACAATCCTACGAGCAATTTATTCTTATCATCTCGGGCAACTATCCCGACGACCCGCTTCTTTACGTGGATGCCACCACAATTGACCCTGCGTCCACCGAACCTGAGCAGCAGGAATTGATCAACATCACCACCCCGGCAACGCCGACAAAATTCTGGACAGGAGATTTCCTCTCACCTGCCATTTCGTATGTGGAATCCACCTACTTTACATCGCGATACGGAAATCGCCGCACCTATATTGGGCGGGGAACTGATCTGACTCTCGACGGTTTTCACACCGGTTTGGATTTTGGCGGCGGTGAGGGATTTGCCATTACAGCTCCAGCGGCAGGGCAGATAGTCTTTGCCGGTCCGTGGACGGTACGCGGCAATGCGACTGTGATCGACCATGGGTGGGGCGTGTATAGCGGCTTCTGGCATCAGTCAGCGATACAGGTGCAGGTGGGGCAGATGGTGGACAAAGGGGAGGTTATCGGTCTGGTGGGAGCGACGGGGCGTGTGACCGGGGCACACCTGCATTGGGAGTTATGGGTGAATGGCATCCAGGTGGAT
>JAUXWL010000430.1 GCA_030680155.1 Anaerolineales bacterium | reverse complement strand
GAAATCGCCGCCACCGACCCGCTTACTGGTCTGCCCATCGACGCAGATGCCTTCTTTATGGATTGGGCAATCACCAACTTCCTGCTCGATAAATCCGTTGGCGACGGGCGTTTCGTCTATAACAATTACCCCGGCGCGCATCGCGCCTCTGCAACCGAAACTTTCTATTCCTGCCCGCAGGCGCCCTTCTCGCGCACAGTCAAGCAATTTGGCGTGGATTACATTTCCATTGAATGCGCAGGCGATTACACCATCAGTTTCACCGGCTCCACCGTGACCAAACTGCTGCCTGCCGACCCGTATTCCGGCCAGTATGCTTTCTGGTCGAACAAGGGTGATGAATCGAATATGACCCTGACGCGAGAATTCGATTTTACGGCTGTCAGCGGTCCCATCGAGCTCTCCTTCCGCACCTGGTATGACATCGAGACCGATTGGGATTACGTCTACGTGGAAGCCTCGGAAGATGGCGAAACCTGGGAGATATTGGTGACACCCTCTGGCACTGGCACAGACCCAAGCGGAAATTCCTATGGTTGGGGTTACACCGGTGTGACCAAGACCTGGATCGAAGAGACGGTTGATCTCTCGGCGTATGCGGGCAAAAACGTATTCGTCCGCTTTGAATACATCACCGATGCGGCGGTCAATGGGGAAGGCTTCATGGTGGATGATGTCCGGGTCGATGCGGCAGGCTACAGTTCCGATTTTGAAGCGGATGCTGACGACTGGGTTGCCGAAGGCTTTGTGCGCGTCCAGAACGTTCTTCCGCAGACGTTTGGGCTGGCTCTCATCCTGACGGGTGATTCCAGTGTGACGATGATCCCGCTCAACGAAGACCAGACAGCGGAGATCTCGATCTCGTTGAAATCCGGCGAGAAGGCGTATCTGGTGGTTTCGGGCACCACGCGCTTCACTCGCGAGGTCGCTTCCTACCAGATTGAAATTCGGTAGCAAACAATGCGCCGCGCCTTTCGGCGCGGCGCATTTCTTTTGGCAGGATATACAAAATTGCAATTTTTACTGCGGGGTTCATGACTTATAATTTCGATATTCCAAAATGATGACACCCAAAAAGACCGCTGTTGAACGAAAAACCATTGCCGTGCTTGGCGCTCAATTGACGCGTGTGTGGGGCGCGGAATTCATGGCAGGCGTGCTCGATGTTGCCAAAGAATACGATGTCAATGTGGTCTATTTTGCAGGCGGCAAGCCCGCTGCCATCCCTTCGACTGTGAATGGGGAAAACTCGTATGGATTGTACGACCTGATCAAGCCCGGTCATTTCGACGGCATTTTGCTCTCCGCCGATATTGCACATGGCACATCCCTTGAAGAAATAAGAAAATTTACCCGTGTCTTTGAATCCACGCCGATTGCATCTTTTGCCATTCCTGCTGAAGGTGTAACTTCTTTCATGGCGGATAATGAAGGCGGGATGCGTTCCGTCATCCGTCATTTGATCGAAGTGCATGGATTCAAACGCATCGCCTTCGTACGTGGGCCTGCGGGGCAGGTCGAGGCGGACCAGCGCTTCAAGGCCTACAAGGAAGAACTGAAAGCCCACAACATCCGCTTTGAAGAAAGTTTGGTCTTGCAGGGTGATTATTCCCCCGAAAGCGGACGCGCCGCCATCCGCACCCTGCTCGATGAGCGCGGCATCCGTGTGCAGGCGATTGCCTCCTCCAATGATCGCATGGCATTTGGCGTGTTGGAGGCCTTACAGCAGCGCGGCGTGAATGTGCCGGAAAGCGTCGCCCTGACCGGCTTCGATGATGTCAGCGAGTCGCAGTCCATGGGTGTGCCGTTAACCACGGTGCGCCAGTCCTTTTACGAGATCGGCAAACAGGCGTTTGAATCCCTGCTAAAGCGCATAAACGGAGAAACTGTGGAGAACTCCACCATCCTGCCTTCGCAATTGGTGGTGCGTTGGTCCTGCGGCTGTTTACCGGAGAGCATCCAGAGCGCTGTGGTGCTGCCGCGCGAGGTGGCGCATACCGGCAGGCTGGAAAACAAACGTGATGCGGCCATCCGCGCCCTGTTTGGAGCGGCGGGCATTTCAGAAGATGATCCCGCCGCGGTCCAATATATGGATGTGTTTGGGCGCACCTGGGATATCTTCCTCACCAGCCTGCGCGAAACAGAAAAAAGCGATTCCTTCCTGAAAATGGTGCAAGCCATGGTGGAAGTGTTCCAGCGCAATGGGTATGATTTCCACACCTGGCAGAATGTGATCTCCACGTTCAGAAAATATGCCCTGGGCGGAATCAACAGCAGTACCACCATGCTGCGGGCGGAGAATCTCTTCCAGCAGGCGCGCATGTTGATGGGCGAGCTTTCGCAGCGGGCGCAGGCGTACCGCCGTTTGCAATTCGAACAGCAGGAGGAGGCGCTCAGTAATTTCAGCTTCTCCATGGCGCCTGCCATGACGTTTGATGGAATTGGGGATGCGATCACAAAGAATTTCCCGTCCCTTGGGCTGGCGCGCTGGTACGTGATGTTCTACAGCGATGTCAGCGCGCCGGGGTCCATTTCCTCGCCGCCGCCTGAGAGCTACCGGCTGTTGTTGCAATACGACGATAATAAATTTGAAATCCCGCATGAGAACGCTGCGATGGGGACGGGGCGGCTGGTCCCGCGCGGGAAGACCCCCGAAGATCACCGCTACGACGCGCTGGTCATGCCGCTGTCACTGGCGAGCAACCGCTTCGGCTTCATGTGGGTGGAGATGGGCCCGCGGGACTGGGATATTTACGTCCGCTTGAAGAACCTGCTTTCCAGCGCGTTGTTACGTACCATGCTCGCCCAGCAAAGGGAACAGGCACAGAAGGAAGTGGAACGCCTGCTGAACGAAGCCCGTGAGCGGGCAGTCGAACTGGACCGCGCCCGCGCCATAGCGGAAAAAGCCGCAGCGCAAAACGCAAAGCTCTTCGAAGCCGAGCAGGAACGGCGTCGCGGAGCAGAGGCGCTGGCGCGTTCGTCGCGCCAATTGTCCTCGCTGACCACCATTGAAACACTTCCGAACCAGATCCTCGAGCAGTTGCGCCAGGTGCTTCCGTACGAGCGCGGACTCCTGTTCATGGAAGATGTGAACGGCGTACCGGATATTCGCGCCCATTATGGCATGCCGTCAGATGCCGATCTGCAAACCTTTCAGTTGAAAGTGCGGGGCGCTGATTTTTACAAGATTGTTGCGCGCAAAGGCGAGGCGCTGTTGGTCAGTGATACCCATGCCGCAGAGGATTGGTCGCAGCCGGACTGGCTTCCGCGAGACCGCTCGTGGTTGGGTGTGCCGTTGTATTCGAAGGATAACGTCATCGGCTTGCTGGCGTTGAGCCGCGCAGCCGAATCCTTTAGCGAGGATGATGCCCTGCTGGTAACCACCTTTTCCATGCAAGCCATTGTCTCACTGGATAATGCGCGCCTGTATAACGAAGTGACCAGCATCAACCAGATGATGGAGCGCATGGTTGCCCAGCGTGTGGAGGAATTGAACAATGCCTACACCACGCTTGCCAAACATGACAAGAACAAATCCGCATTCATTCAGGTTGCCGCGCACGAACTCCGCACGCCGCTAACGGTTATCAAGGGCTATCTCGGCATGTTGCGGGCGGAAGGGGTCGTCGAGGGCAACCCCATGCTCTCGCAGGCCGTGGACGGCGTACTGCAAGGCACGAACCGCCTGCATCAGATCGTGAACAGTATGTTGGATGTGGCCCGGCTCGAAAACCAGATCATCACCCCGCATGTGGAGCCGGTCAGTTTGGGATTGATCCTGCGCCTCATTCAAAAGGATTATGTGGATGCCCTCGCGGCTCGCAACCTGACCTTGACCCTGGACGACAACATCAAAGATGTCCCCCCGCTGTTGGCGGACCCTGAATTGCTTAAGAAGGCGCTTGACCATGTCATTGTCAATGCCGTCAAATTCACACCAGACGGCGGCTCGGTCACCGTTTCCGCACAGGTGGTGGAGGATGCGCGCCGGGGCCGTCTGGCTGAGATCATGGTCAAGGATACTGGCATCGGCATCGACCCCGAGCATCACAAGATCATCTTCGAGAAGTTGTATCAACTGGGACAGGTGGAGTTGCACTCCTCCAGCCGCACGAATTACAAAGGCGGCGGAGCAGGCTTGGGCCTGGCGATTGCGGCAGGCATTGTCAAAGCCTTGAAAGGCAGCATCTGGGTGGAAAGCGAAAAACAGGATGAAGAAACCTTCCCCGGCAGTACCTTCTTCATCCGTTTGCCATTGATAAAAAACTAAGCGCCTAGATCATCGTCGGCTCTTCATACTTCCCAAAGACCTTCGTCATCACCCCAATGATCTCACCGAGCGTGCAATACGCATGGACACATTCCATGATGTGTGGCATTGTGTTTTCCGTCCCTTCACACGCAAGCCTTAAACGATCCAGCGTCTGTCCTACGCGCCCGCTGTCGCGCGTTTTTCGCACCTCACTCAAGCGCGCCACCTGACGGGTGTATCCGTCCGGGTCCATCTTTAGGATGGGAATGCTCAGCGGTTTTTTCTCCGCATACGCATTCACGCCCACGATCTTGCGGATGTTCATATCGATCTCACGCTGGTAGCGATACGCCGCATCCGAAATTTCACTTTGCATGAATCCCTTTTCGACGGCAGGGATGACTCCGCCCAGATCCTCGATACGACGGAAGTACGCATACGCATCCTTCTCCATTCGGTCTGTTTGCGCTTCGACGAAGTAACTACCCCCAAGCGGATCCACGGTATTCGTCACGCCCGATTCCTCGGCGATGATCTGCTGGGTGCGCAGGGCAATCGTCACGGAATGTTCCGAAGGCAGGGCCAGCGCTTCATCCATTGAGTTTGTGTGTAAACTTTGTGTGCCGCCCAACACTGCCGCCAACGCCTGAAGCGCCACACGCACAACATTATTCTCCGGTTGTTGGGCGGTTAATGAAACCCCCGCCGTTTGCGTGTGGAAACGCATCAGCCACGAGCGCGGATTTTTCGCCTTGAAGGTCTCGCGCATCTCACGCGCCCAAATGCGGCGGGCGGCGCGGTATTTGGCAATTTCTTCAAAGAAATCGTTGTGCGCGTTGAAGAAGAATGACAGGCGCGGCGCAAATTCATCCACATCCATGCCGCGCTCGATCCCCCAGCGGACGTATTCCATGCCGTCTGCCAGGGTGAAGGCCAGTTCCTGCGCGGCGGTGGAGCCTGCCTCGCGGATGTGATAGCCGGAGATCGAGATCGTATTCCACTGCGGAACTTTTTGCGCGCCGAATTCCATCGTATCCACCACCAACCGCATGGAGGGTTCCGGCGGGAAGATGTATTCCTTCTGCGCGATGAATTCCTTGAGGATGTCGTTCTGTGTCGTGCCGCGCAGTTGATCGAGGCGCAGTCCCTGTTTTTCGGCGGCGGCCAGATACATGGCCCAGATGATCGCGGCGGGTGAGTTGATGGTCATGCTGGAGGAGACTTTATCGAGCGGGATTCCGTCCAGCAGAATTTCCATGTCTTTCAAAGACGAAATGGCCACGCCGCATTTGCCGAACTCACCCAGCGCTTCGGGTTGGTCGGTGTCGTAGCCCATCAATGTGGCCAGGTCGAAGGCAATGCTCAGGCCTGTCTGACCCTGCTCGAGCAGGTACTTGAAGCGGGCATTTGTTTCTTCCGCCGTTCCGAAGCCTGCGAACATCCGCATCGTCCACAATTTCGAACGGTGCAGTGTCGGGTGGACGCCTCTGGTATAGGGGTATTCGCCCGGCAGGCCGAGGTCGGCAGTGTAGTCCATGTCCGCGATGTCGAGCGGAGTGTAGAGTCTGTTGATCGGTTCGGAGGAGGTAGTGATAAATTCGTCGGCGCGTTCGGGGAGTTGATTTAATGCTTTTTTGAGGGAGGTCTGCTCCCACTCGGAAAGCGATTTTTGCAATTCATCGAGTATGGTTTTATCGTACATGGCATCTCCTTTGGCAAGATGTGGCGATTATACCTTCTTGGACCATTGACGATAGACGACAGACCATTGGGTGTGCAAGCAAACCATGTCAGGCAATTTTGCTCCCTGCGCCGTACCCATATCTGGCATACATCCCCGGCGCAGGGTTTCCCTCGCAAAACGCCGCCGAGGATGTATGCCCAGATATGGGTACGGCGGCTTGAGCGACTGCCGCTGACAACCTTTGCGTACACACACCATTGGCAATCGTCCGCCGTCAATCGTCAATGGTCACTTCTGGTATACTCACGAATAAAGGTAACTTATGGCACGCTTTGAAATTGACGTTGACCCCTGTGATCACATCACCGCAGACGCAATCGGCAAACCCGGCCAGCGCGTTTTTTATTTGCAAGCCTATCAGGATGCCCGCACCATCACCATCATCATCGAGAAGGCGCAATTACTCTCCCTCGCCATCGGCATCGAACAATTCCTCGCGCAAGTCAGCCAGCAAAACCCGAACCTGGAGGAAGCCTCCGGCGACTATGTGGAAGAGGCCATGCGCATCCATCCGCCTGTAGACCCGCTCTTCCGCTCTGGAGAGATCGGCCTCGGCTACGACAAAGACCGCGACCGTGTCGTCATCTTCACCAAGGAACTGCTCACCGAAGAAGCCGACCCCGACTCTGCCGCACAAGTCCGCTTCTGGGCGACGCGCACCCAAATGCGCCGCCTCGCCCGTTGGGGACAGGAAGTCTCCGCGCGCGGACGCCCCATGTGCCCACAGTGCGGCCAGCCGATGGAACCCGAAGGACATTTCTGTCCCAAGAAAAACGGGCACTTGCATTAATTGCGTCAAACGTTGAACGTCACAGGTCAAAGACGTTTGACGTTCAACCTTCGACCTTTGACCCTTCATGAACATCCCCCCTTCTCCAAAAATCAAAGTCGCAATTACGAACGGCGAATACGAACTTCGCGGTCAGTTCATGCTTGGCTCCAATTACACCTTCCTCGTGGATGTGCATCACGAAGGGCAGGCCTGCAAAGCCGTGTACAAACCCAGCAAAGGTGAACAGCCGCTGTGGGATTTCCCCGCTAACACGCTCGCCCTGCGCGAAGTCGCCGCCTATGTGTTAAGCGAGGCGCTCGGTTTTCATATTGTCCCCTTCACCGTCTATCGTAATGATGGCCCCTACGGTCCGGGTTCGCTGCAACATTACATCGAATACGATCTCGAATATCACTACTTCAACTTCACGCCCGAAGATAAACAAAAACTGCGCCCCGTCGTCCTCTTCGATGCCCTCGCCAACAATGCCGACCGCAAGGGCAGTCACGTTTTCTTTGAAGACGGCACGCAACACCTCTACGCCATCGATCATGGGATTAGTTTCCACGAAGAACCAAAACTCCGCACCGTGCTATGGGACTTCGCCGGACAGCAAATCCCTGACGAATTACTCGCGCCTCTTTCCCAAGCCGACACTTGGTCTGCCCTCTTCGAGCAGTATCTCAGCCCGGGGGAGATCGAAGCCCTGCTCCTCCGCGCCGAAGAATTAAAAGAGACAAAACTCTTCCCCCGTCCATTGCAGGGACGCAGGGCATATCCGTATCCGCCAATTTAGTGTCAGGTGTCAGGTACCAAGTGCCATGTTTGGTATCTACCTGACACGTGACACCTGATACTTGACACAGGAGAACTTAACTCATGCACTACAACTTCGCCTTCATCGGTTTTGGAAATGTCGCCCGCTCACTGGCACGCCTTCTTGTCCGCAAACAGGATTTGTTGAAATCAAAACATGACGTCACCTTTTCGTTCACCGGCATCTCAACCGGTCGTCATGGCTTTGCCGTCAACCCGCAGGGATTGGATATTCAAAAAGCCTTGGAATTGGTGGAGAGCGGCAAGCCTATTTCAGAAATTTCTGTGTTTCCAGTTGCTGACTCAATCGCTGTTATCAATAACTCATCTGCAAATGTGATGTTCGAGAATTCCCCCGTCAACCCGCAGACGGGACAACCCGCGCTCGACCACATCCGCACGGCGTTGGAATTGGGCATGCACGCGATTACGGCGAACAAAGGTCCCGTGGTGCATGGCTATCGTGAGTTGACTGAATTGGCGAAGAGCAAGGGGAAAATGTTCGGGTTTGAATCCACTGTTTTGGGCGGCGCGCCCGTTTTCTCGGTCATGAGAGAGGCGTTTCCTTTGGCAGAGTTGACATCCTTCAAAGGCATCTTCAACGCCACCACCAACGTCATCCTCTCAAGAATGGAAAGTGGCGAGACCTATGATGAGGCGTTGAAGTATGCGCAGAAGATCGGCTTGGCAGAAACCGACCCCACCAACGACGTGGACGGTTGGGATGCGGCTATCAAAGTCGCCGCGCTGGTGACGGTGCTGTGGGACACGCCGATGACGCCGCAGCAGGTGAATCCCACCGGCATTCGCGGAATTACCTCCGAGATGATCGCCAAAGCGAAAGCCGAAGGCAAACGCTATAAACTGGTTTGCTCTGCTGAAAAAATTAACGGAGAGATCAAAGTGGGCGTTGCCCCGCAATTGGTCGATTCGACCTCGCCGCTCTACGGCATGATGAACTCCAGCACCGGCATCACCGTTAGAACCGATGTCATTATTGACTATTCCATCATCCTCTCCGAAAAACCCGGTATGACCGGTGGACCCGTGGAAACAGCGTATGGTCTGTTTGCCGATTTTGTAAATATGGTGAAATAACCTGCAATCTGCGTGCCAAATAATTGCCTATAGTGTCTTATAAATCCATGTAGCAAAGTCAAGCCTTTGTGTTTACAATAGTAAATGCAAAGGTTTTTATGACACCTCCAAATACCTTTTACAGCGCGGCTCTGTTGACGGCTGGAATCTGTTGTCTCGTTGTGGGCGCAATGGTATTGCAGAGGCGTCCATTTACACCCGGCTCGATCCCATTGATCGTCATCCTATTTGCCATGTTCTGGTGGGATTCTACGTATGGAATCTTTTGGGCAGGCACACCGGCACCCAACCCGTACTTCTGGCTGGATATGAGCTATGTAGGTGTCGTCATTGTTCCAACCGCTTTTCTCGTTTTTGCAATGCAACTTTCCGGGCTGGATAATTGGTTGAAACGACCATTCTTAATTGGGCTGTGCATGGAACCATTATTGGTTCTGGTACTCATGTGGACGGACCCCTGGCATAACCTATTCTTTGCAGGCAAACGCCTGCAAAATACAGCCATGATTCTGGAGGCGGGACCCGTATTTTGGGCAAACGTAGTTTATTCCTATGTGCTGCTATTGATCACATTTATATTGCTGGTCCGCAGATTTATGACAACCTCGGGAATCTACCGCCGTCAACTCGGCGTAGTGATCGCCGGCGCTGGCGTTACCTGGTTAAATAGTTTTATCTTTATCGCTGGTTTAAGTCCGCTTCCAAATGCGGATAACACGCCTTTTTCCTTCACAATCGCCGCCTTTGCTTTTGCATTCGCACTGCTTCGCTATCGCATGTTCGACATTGTCCCGGTTGCGCGCGATACGCTCATCGAAGGCATGAGCGACGGCGTGATCGTGCTCGACACAAACAAGCGCATTGTGGACATGAACCCCCAGGCGGAAAGCATTCTCGCCGCTTCCTCCGACGGGGCAATTGGCAAGCCCGTGGACGAAGTGTTCTCCCGATGGGCGGATATTGTCAACGCGCTGCTCGAAGTCAATCACACTCGGGTTGAAGTTTCGGTTGGAAATGACTCAAGCACCCATCTTGATTTGCAAATCTCCCCGTTATACGACAAAAAGAAAAACCTCATCGGGCGGCTGGTTGTCTGGCGCGATATTTCGCATCTGAAACAAATTCAAAAAGACCTTGAGAAACTCGCCACGCAAGACCCGCTGACGTTCGTCCATAACCGCCGCCACTTTTATACGTTGGCAGAAGTGGAAATTGAGCGTTCGATTCGTTATCAATCGCCTCTCTCAATTATTTTGGTGGATATTGATTACTTCAAAAACATCAACGATAACTATGGTCATAAAGCCGGGGATGAAGCGCTGATCCACTTTACGCAGATCTGCCGTAAAAATCTCCGCAAAGTGGATATCTTTGCCAGATTCGGAGGCGAAGAATTCGTCATCTTGCTGCCAGAAGCGGACTTAAACCGAGCCCAGGAAACCGCTGAACGGATTCGAAAAATCGTTGAAGATACGACTCTCGAAATTGACGGGTATCAATTCAAAATGACCGCCAGCTTTGGCGTTTCCACATTCAAAGGCAAGCAGGATACCTTGGGGCTTTTGCTTCAAAAATCAGACAAAGCCTTATATGCCGCAAAAGACAAAGGGCGGAATATGGTCGTCTGTGTGGAATAAGTTTTTATTCCCTACCGTACAAATTCCAAAAATGAACGCCAAGAAAACCTTGAATCTTGGCGACCTTGGCGTTCTTGGCGGTTAAAAAATGAAAATGTATGGTAGAGAAAATTTTTATAAAACCAACAAAATCACCAACGCCAAAATAGCGGGGACAGCTTGAATGTAAAAGATGCGCTTGCTGACCGTGTATGCGCCGAAGATTCCAGCGATGATGACACAGCTTAGGAAGAAGATTTTCACGGGGTCGCCTGCGAATAATCCCCAGATGAGTCCTGCCGCGAGGAAGCCGTTGTATAGTCCCTGATTCATGGCGAGGGTCTTCGACTGTTTAGCTTGCTCCTCTGTCATGCGAAAGGACTTCATTCCGCGCGGCTTGTCCCATTGGAACATTTCAAGGTAGAGGAAGAAGAAATGCAAGAGGGCGACGATCACGATAAGAATATCTGAGACGACTTTCATGGTTTCTCCTTTGGTTGCGAGAAGTATAGCAGACTCTAAAAACAGAACAAAAATTCTGTTATACTGACCTCACCCCCGACCCCTCTCCTAAAAAGGAGAGGGGAGAGAGCATGGAACATGGCAAAAACAAAAACTCATACCCGATATGTCTGCCAGCAATGCGGACGTGTTGCTGCCTCTTACATGGGCAAGTGCCCGCAGTGCGGCGCGTTTGACAGCATGGTGGAGGAGGTCATCCACGATGAACCCGTTTCCAAGAAGGGAGCGGGAAATGTCCGAGGGCTGAGCGGCCGCTCGGAACCACGTCCCATCTCCGAGGTCAGTGGGGACGCGGAAGACCGTGTCCACCTGCCGATCGGTGAATTCGCGCGCGTACTCGGCGGCGGCATTGTCCCCGGTTCCATCGTCCTTGTGGGCGGCGACCCGGGCATTGGCAAATCCACGTTGATGCTGCAAATGGCGATGGAGATGGCGAAGGTGCAGCGCGTGCTGTATGTTTCGGGCGAAGAGTCGGAGCGGCAGATCAAGATGCGCGCGGTGCGTTTGTTCAATGGGACGAAGGAACTGCCGAAGGAATTGCTGCTGGTGACGGAGACGAATCTCGAAGTGATCTTCAGCCACGTCCGCGAATCAAAACCTGACCTGTTGATTGTTGACTCCATCCAGACCACGTACCTCACCGAATTGGATTCGTCGGCTGGCTCGGTATCGCAGGTACGCGAGTGTTCGTCGCAATTGCGCGAGTTGGCGAAGTCTTCGGGTGTGTCTGTGTTCATGATCGGGCATGTGACCAAGGAAGGCGCGATTGCAGGTCCGCGGGTGCTGGAGCATATTGTGGACACGGTGTTGTATTTGGAAGGCGACCGTTTTCAGGCGTATCGTCTGTTGCGCTCGGTGAAGAACCGCTTCGGTGCGACTTCGGAAGTGGGCGTGTTTGAGATGCGCGAAGGCGGCATGATCGAAGTGACCAATCCCTCCGAGGCGTTTTTGGCGGAGCGACTTGTGAACGCGGCAGGCTCCACCATTGCAGTGACGATGGAAGGCACGCGCCCCATCCTCGTTGAAATTCAGGGGCTGACCTCGCCGACTCAATTCGGCAATGCCCGCCGCACGCCCAACGGCGTGGACTTCAATCGTTTGTTGTTGATCACCGCTGTGTTGACCCGCCGTGTCGGGTTGAAACTTGCCGAGCAGGATGTTTTTGTCAACGTGGTGGGCGGCATCCAAATTGACGAACCCGCCGCAGACTTAGCCGTCGCCGCCGCCATCGCATCTTCATGGAAGGATGTGCCCGTCCGTGCGGAGGCGGTCTTGATCGGCGAAATTGGCTTGGCTGGCGAATTGCGTATGCCGGGGCAGATGGTGGCGCGTTTGAAAGAAGCGCAGAAATTGGGCTTCAAGACTGCCATTATCCCGAAGGCGATTCGTAAGGGAGAGGAATATCCCAAAGGCATCGAGATCATTGAAGTCCGCTCGTTGGATCAGGCGTTGAGTGCGGCGTTGAAGAAAGAGAAGTAAAGAGAGTAGTGAATAGTGAATAGTAATTCGGTGGTTGAGTAGCCTTGCGTGTTCGTCGCAAGGCGTATCGAAACCACCAATAATAGGCAAACCAGAAATTGCAAGTGTGGTCTCGATATGCCTTCGGCTGTCGCCTCAGGCTACTCGACCATCGTAAGGAATAAAGAGGTAATCATGTGCAGAAGTATTAAACCCCTTAGAAATATGGATCATCCCGTCACTGAGCAGGAACTTTACGAAGCCGCTCTGCAATATGTAAGAAAAGTAAGCGGGTATCGCAAGCCGTCCAAGGTGAATGAAGAGGCGTTCAATAAGGCGATAGAGGAAGTGGCTGAGTCCACGCGGAAGATGTTGGGGTATCTCAAATCAATACAACAAGCAGCATGGTCAAACGTCGAAGGTCAAACGTCAAAGGTCTCAGGTTGACGTTTGACCTTCGACCATTTCTCCGCAACCACCTTCCCCCTTCCTCCGTATACCTCCTTAGCAATTACCTGAGGAGGTTTTTCTTATGTATCGAAAACTTACACTATTTGTCGCGATTCTCGCGCTTGCCAGCATGGCTTGTGGATTCAACGTCAACGTACCCGAACGGGCCAAACCCGGTCCCGAAGTGACGGAAGATATCCTCGTTTCCTACCCCAAAGAAGAAAATATCCATTTGAAGCTGTCCTTTGGCGCAGGGGAAATGACCCTCGCTCCCGGCGCGGATGAAATGGTGGCAGGAACCGCCACCTACAATTACGAGCAGTTCAAACCTGAGATCGTCACCAATGATGGCGATGTCAACATCAAAATGGGTGAGAGAAATATCAATTTCTTCCCGTCCTACAATGACCTCAAGAACGAGTGGGATTTCAAACTTGGCAGCCAGCCCATGGATCTGACGATTGAATCGGGCGCATACACCGGCGATTTTGAATTCGGCGGACTGGCCCTCACGAATCTCACCGTGAAAGATGGCGCAGCGGATGTAGACCTCTCTTTCTCCGAACTGAACCAGACGGAAATGTCCATTTTCAGTTATGCCACCGGCGCATCCGATGTCAAATTAAGGGGGCTTGCCAACGCCAACTTCAGCATCTTCGACTTCTCAGCCGGCGCAGGCGACTACACCCTCGACTTCTCCGGCGACCTCCAACGCGACGCCTCGATCAAGATCGAAGTGGGGCTGAGCAATGTCATCATCATCGTCCCTGACGGTGTGGACGCCATTGTCACAGTGCAGAGTGGCGCGTCGAATATCAGCGCAGGCTCGGGGTGGAGTCGCAGCGGCAGCGTCTACAAGCAGAAAGGTGAAGGTCCCACGCTGACCTTCGTCATCGAAATGGGCGCGGGCAATCTTACGCTAACGCGGTAGAAAAACCGCGTTTACCGCCACATCTCACAAAACACGGAATATGCAGCGCGTACTCCGTGTTTTTTGTTTTTTCCATCCTTCAACTCATTTGCGAAGCAACTGCGCCTTTCAGTTGAAACACACCCAAATCATAACGACCAAACGTATCTTCACCCCCGCCGACTTTGTAGGATTAGCCCGATGGTTCATCGTCGGGCGGGCTGGGGGTGGGGTAAAATCGCCTGAAACAGAATCAAAGTAAAAAAAGAATCGGGCAGTCTCCCCGACTACGCAACCATCAAACTACATGACTAAAAAAATCTTCATCTCCGCCGACCACGGCATGGCAATCATCTACTTCCTGCAAAGCGATGTCGTCCCGACTTTGCTTGATGCGGGCGTTGAGATCGTCGTCCTCACCGACGACGCGCTTGTCACGAAACTTGCACCACGCACCACGCACCACGGACTCACTTTCGATAGCCTGCATCTCAAAGAAGCGAACAAATACGCCAACACCATCCGCCCCCGCCTTCAATGGCTGCTCGCCTACCTGCGCCGCGTCGGTGGCTCGCGCCGCATCAACACCGAAGCCATGGACAGCCACATTTGGGAAGTCTGGGCGGAGAACGGCTGGAAATTCCGCCTGGGGCTTTGGATTCCCTCCGCGCTGATGATTCTCCTGCTGCGGAATTTTTCCTTCGCCCGCAAGCTTTTAATTCGGATGCAGAACCGCTTCACTCCTGACCCCGGCCTGTATACCGACCTCTTCGACAGATACCAGCCTGACATGGTCATCGCCTCAACCCCGGGCTGGCGCATGGACCGTTATCTCCTGCGTGAATCCGCCCGACGCGGAATCCCAAACATGACCGTCATCGTCGGCTGGGACAATTCATCCTCGTACAATATCTCTGGCGCGGATGTGCTGTGGGCGACTTGTTGGTCTGAG
>JAUXWL010000409.1 GCA_030680155.1 Anaerolineales bacterium | reverse complement strand
TCCGTGCCGAATATGATTTTGTGTGCCATTGAATCTTCTCCTGAAAATTGATAACTTGCAAAATTATACCCGTCACAGGCACAAATATCACCCGAAAGGCGCTAATTTCCTTCATGACAGAACAAAAGAAAACCCCGAGGTTTGGTCTCGAGGTTCCACAGGTTACGCTACGGTGTCGCCGTCGCTTCCAACGTTGGTTCGGGAGTGAGGGTTGCTGTCGGCGGGATGGGCGTTGGGGTGGGCGGCACATCGCCGGATATCAAGATCTGCCATGCAATTTCCAGGTCACCTGAAGCTACTACAGGGAAATCAGGCAGGTTGCCGAGCGCAAGATCCAACCGCGTAACGGCTTGGGCAAGCGCGGCATCCCGCTCTTCGGATTGCAGTTCTACCAGCAGGTCGCGCGCAGTTTGCACATCCGATTTTGCCAACCCAAAATTGCTCTGCGCCAGGTACAGCCGCGCGCGCGCCAGGATATCCAATACGCGGGTGAACATAACTTCATGTTTCAGATCAAGCAAAAATACATCATTGTTTTTCTGCAACTGCGTGTCGAGCGCGGCCTGCATGGCTTCCAACTGTTGAATGGAAATCGTGTGCGTCTCCACCGATGACTCGATCTCGCCCACGCGAAGGTTCATTTCGTTCAATTGCGTTTGCAGCGAAGCGACCTCCGCTTCCATCTCTCGGATCTGACTCGTGTTTTGCTCCATGGGTGCGATGAACGTCCTTTGAATATACGGCAGCCCATAATACAAACCCGAACCGATCAGGACGATCAACGCCGCAATGAGGACCAATTTCAGCAAGGCTCTCAAAAAGTTGACGAATGCCCGTCCCATACGCGAAAGGAAGGATTCCTTCTCTTCAACAGGTTCCTGCGCAGGGCGACTCTTCTCTACAGGTGCGGGCAGCGCTTCCTCCTCAAAGAGGACCATGTCTCTATTTTCTGATTCATTTCCCTGCACCTCGGCATACAGTTCCAACTTTGCAAGCAGGGACCTGCCCATGCCTTTTACGTTCAGGGCATCTTCTGCTGACTCGAACGGGCGCGCGGCGATGAGATTTTCAGCAACGCTCCGCCCAACGCCAGGGACTTTGGTTAATGTGTCAACGTTTGCGGTGTTGAGGAATGTAAGGAAGTTGCTCATGTGGTGTCTCCTATGTGTCATTGTACAACAAAAGGCATTGGACAAGAGTCTGCTGGAGAAAACAGGATCAATTTCAAGTTTAAGGTTGAGGCGCGGGAGTTGATGATGGGATTATTGTTCATGTTTATTTGAGGATGCTATTGAACGTCCATGAAAGTTGTTTGAGCAATTCGGGGTTGAAGACTCTGAAGGCTTCCATGTGCCCTGAAATAGGGAGGATGAGGCTGATGGCGATGGAGTAGGTGATGAGGGCTATCCCTGTAATGGACAGCGTCCACCAGAGGAGGCGGCTGGGTTTTGATTGGGAGAGTAACTGCCAGAAGCCAGTCACTGCCAGAAGGGACAGGGCAGGGATCAGGTCCAGCAGGTAGCGCATGGTGGTGAAGAAGAAAATCTGTAACATCAGGAACGTCAGGAGGGAGGAGCCTGTCAGGGCGAGGACTATCCAGCGAAAGTTTTTATCTTTATTAAGCCAGGCTGGGAATGCAAATATCAGAAACGGGCTGGCAACCAGAATGCCTGTAATGCCTTCACCGAGCAGAAGGTAAAAACGCGGATATTCCCTTTCGAGCGCATCAGGACCTGACCAACGCGTTGGAAAATAGTAGGGGAAGATTTCGCGCCTTTCCAGGGAGTTGAAAAGGGTTTTGTATACATTGGGCGGAATGTACGCGGGCGAAAACGTTTCATCCAGCGACTCATACAGGTTGTAGCTGGTGATCTGATAACGTAAACCGAATTCGGCGGCCGAGCCGAAACGCGCAAGGTTGTACCAGCCGTAGGCCATTGCTCCGATGACCAATGGCAGCGCAAATGTTAATGTTAAAGTGATGACTTTGTCCCGGCGTGTCTTAACTGCCCAAACGAGCATGGTCAGCGAGAGAAAGGCGATAGCTGGAACCAGGGTGGTGCGGGAGCCGACTGCCAATGCCAGAAATAGACCCGACAATGCAAACCTTGCGCGGGACGATGTGTCGAAGGCGGTGAATAACCAATACAAGCCGCCGAGCAGGAAGAACTGTCCGCTGATGATGGCAGCTTCGTAGATGCGCGCTTCGATCAGAATGTATAGCATGGGGTTGACCAATCCCATGAAAGCGATTCCCAGGAGGATTGCCCAACGCGGCGTGTCGGTGAAGTATTTTTTCCACAATTCAAGGATGAGCAGAACCGCGAAGAGAAAGGTTCCTACAGTGAATAAAAAAGTAATGACTTTATCTCCTACATCCTGTGGAGAGAAGATTTTGAAAATCGCAAGCAGGAGCGCTGGCGTGGGTCCCCAGTAGAGATAGTATTTTCCATTGTAAAGCGTGGCATCCCAAAGCAGCGGAATTCCTTCGCGGGTGCGAGGCTCAAACGGATTTTCAAGCGCAAGCAAGGCGGGATCCGGCGCAACGTCCACCGCGGTTTGTCCGTTGTGGAACGCGGCGGCCAGCAGGTTGTAATAATTCATTTCATTGGGCCAGGAAGTCCACAGCCCGATGGAAACGTACCAGACATAGACAAAGATGATGGCTGTACTGAGGCTTACAACCGCAAGCGCCATTTGACCAGTGCGCGTGTGCAGGTAACGCCCGATCACGTTATGTTCGCGGTGGAAAATCGCGGCAGTGAGAATGAACGTCCCAAGGAAAAAAGCCAGCCACCGTTTTATGCCCCATACGGGATTATTGTCCAACCCAAGCTGGTTTGCAAAAAGCGCTACAAAAACAATTCCTGCGCCAATGACCCCACCCGTGATGTGCATCCATTTTTTCGACATTCGCAAATTTTATCATTCGATTTGATTTGTTTGCTACCTGTGCTGCGCCAGGCACTAAAGCAGTATAATCCCTTTCATGATTTATCTTGATTATGCCGCCACGACCCCCGTTGACCAGCGCGTTTTGGACGCGATGATGCCGTATTTTCGTGAGAATTTCGGGAATCCATCATCCATACATAGGCTGGGACAAAAAGCCGAGACAGCCGTGGAGCAGGCGCGCGAGAAGGTCGCCGCGGTGTTGGGCTGCCGCGCAGATGAGATCATCTTCACGTCCGGCGGTTCCGAAGCGGATAACCTCGCCCTGCGCGGCGCGGCAAAAGCAGGACAAAACGCCTCAGGCGGGACCTGGATCCTGACCGCCAAAACCGAGCATCCTGCTGTGAGTAAGACGGCTTTGCAACTCGCAAAAGAATATGGCTTCCAACTCGAATGGCTGGATGTGGACGCGCACGGCATGGTGACGGTTGAGTCGCTGGCGAAGGCGGTTTGCGGAAACACCATCATCGCGTCGGTGATGTACGCGAATAACGAGATCGGCACAATTAATCCGATAGCGGAGTTGGCGGAAATTGCAAAGAACAACAATATTATCCTGCACACAGACGCGGTGCAAGCTGCCGCGTACCTGGATGTGAATGTGGCTTCCCTCGATGTAGATTTGATGTCGCTGGGCGGACACAAATTTTATGGGCCAAAAGGTGTGGGCGCGTTATACGTCCGCAAGGGGACGAATCTCGTTCCGCATCTGACAGGCGGCGGGCAGGAGTTCAGTCTGCGGGCGGGGACGCATAATGTGCCATACATCGTCGGCTTTGCGGAGGCGTTATCTCATGCCGCGCAGGAACGCGAAACGCGGACGGAACATGTCAAGCCGATGCGCGACCATATTATTGGCACGGTCCTCGAAACGATCCCGGATTCGAAACTAACGGGTCACCCCGAACAACGCCTGCCCAACCATGCCTCCTTTGTTTTCAAAGACGTGGATGGAAACCTGCTTTTGCAATTGCTCGATGCGGCGGGCTTCGCCTGCTCCTCAGGTTCTGCCTGCAAAACGGGCAACCCCGAACCCAGCGAGGTGGTCACAGCCTTGGGATACTCTCGCGATTGGGCGCTTGGCTCGCTGCGCATTACGCTTGGCGCAGATACAACCGCAGAACAAGTTGATTTGTTTTTGAAAGACTTGCCTGCTCTTGTTGAAAAAGCGAGAACTCTTAGTCGCTAACTAATCATAATTACTCAGCAATCCCCTTGTGCTGAGGTTGAGATTGCTTCGCCGCCAAAGAGCAAAAGCGGCGGCTCGCAATGACGACTTATTTGACTATTGCACTATTCGACTAACCCTTGAA
>JAUXWL010000407.1 GCA_030680155.1 Anaerolineales bacterium | reverse complement strand
ATCGGCGCCGTCGACTCGCTGGGGATCAGGATCAGTTTGCGGTACTGGCGCTCCGCTTCGAGCTGGGTCAATTCGTAGACATCCGGGTCAAGTTTGGCAAGGTCACCGCGGAATAAATAATCGGGCATGGGAAATCTCCTTTAACGGGATCAGGTTTGAGGTCGAAAAAGAGGCGTGCAAAATGAATTGTAGGACGTTCAAGAGGAAGGGTCAAGTGAAAAACGTCAGTGTGAAAAATGTCACTGATTAATTCGGGCATCGTCCTTTATTGACATTCCCTCCCCCCTCAGGTAGAATAGCCGTCGCCTTTTGAATGACGGGCCTGTAGCGCAGTTGGGAGCGCGCCTCAATCGCACTGAGGAGGTCAGGGGTTCTAATCCCCTCAGGTCCACTGGGCAGTGACCAGAAGCCAGTTATCAGTAGTCAGTCACTGTCCACGAACTGATTACTGATATTTGGGCCCATAGCGCAGTTGGGAGCGCGTCTCAATGGCATTGAGAAGGTCGAGGGTTCGAATCCCTCTGGGTCCACAAATTTTAGCGATTAGCGGTTGGCAATTAGCAGAACCAATCGCCAACCGCTAAAAGCCAATAGCTAAAAGTTACGGCAGGAGTAGTAGGTCATCCCGTCAGCGAGTTGGGAGAGTGAGGTGGAAGCCCAGCGCCAGCGCCCACGGGAGCGCATCGAGACCGAACTCGCCTGTTCCTCGCAAGAGAGACTGTGTTGGTGAAACAAGTAGTCAACACCGGGGTTGCCCGTTACAGCAATAAAGAGCGTTGGTTAGTCCGATAGTCGAATAGTCAGTTGGTCAAAAGACTATAAGACAAAGTGACCATGAGACTAATTGACGAAATCTGGGTGGTACCGCGGAGTGAACTCTTCGTCCCTGATGTGGATGAAGGGTTTTTTGTTCTTAAGACCATGGACGATAGACGGTAGACGATGGAAGGTTGTGCATGGTCAATGGTCAATGGTCTATCGTCCATCGTCCAAACTTGAAAGGAGGCACGCATGAACATGAAGAAAATTTTTTGGAAGCAGGGACCACTTCTTGCGGGTCTCCTTTGTGATTCATTTCGTCTGTAGGTCAGGCCAAGCGCCCAGATATGGGTATGCAGCCTGACAGATTTATTCGAGCAACATGCCGGGTTACACACACCCTACGAAATACTGATGAGGTAAGAATGACTGCAACAAAAAAGAAAGTAACCAAAAAGAAAACTGCGGAAAAAACTGCAAAGAAGGCTGTCAAAACAACGGCGGCAAAGGCTGTTAAAAAAGCAGTCAAGCCAGTTGCTAAAAAGATTGTGGCGAAGAAAGTGGCCAAGCCTGCCGTTAAGAAAACTGCCAGGAAGGCGACCCAGCCCAAAGTTAAGAAAGCAGCGGTGACATCCAGGGCGATCATCCCTGCCCCGCCGGCAGCCATCACAACTGTCACCGAGAAACCGAAGGCGATCATGCCCATCGAGGAGAAGGCAAAGGAAATTCAACCATTGAGCAAAGAAGAAAAAACTCCCCGCGATGTTTCCTATAAGCCCGGGAATATCGAGAAGAAGTGGCAAGCCAAATGGGAGGCGGACAAGTTGTACCGCTCCGTCATTGACAACAGCAAGCCCAAGCACTACGCGCTGACGATGCTGCCCTACCCCAGCGGAGATTTGCACATCGGTCATTGGTATGCCATGACCCCGTCCGATTCGCGCGCGCGCTACATGCGCATGAAAGGCTATAACGTGCTGTTCCCGATGGGCTTCGATGCGTTCGGTCTGCCCGCGGAAAATGCCGCCATCAAGGATGGCGTCCACCCGATGAAACGCACCTACCAAAACATCGAGCGTATGCGCAAGCAGTTGAAGAGCATGGGCGCGATGTTCGATTGGGAACGCGAAGCCGTCTCCTGTGACCCCGCATACTATCGCTGGACACAGTGGTTCTTCATCCAGTTGTATAAGGCTGGGCTGGCGTATCGCAAGATGTCGCCTGTGGATTGGTGTCCGAACTGTAACACTACGCTGGCGCGCGAACAGGTCTGGGGCGATGATCGTCACTGCGAACGCTGCGGCACGCCCGTCATCAAGAAAGACCTGGATCAATGGTTCTTCAAAGCCACAAAATACGCGGATGAATTGCTGCGCTTCGACGGGCTGGACTGGCCCGAGCGCGTGAAGACCCTGCAAACCAACTGGATTGACCGCAGTGAAGGCGCCTCGGTTCTTTTCAAGACGGAAGTTGGCAGCCACACCATTGAAATTTTCACCACCCGACCAGACACGCTATGGGGCGCGACCTTCATGGTCTTTGCTCCCGAGCACCCGCTGGTGGATGAGATCACCACACCCGAACAAAAATCTGCTGTGGAGGCGTATCAGGTTGAAGCAGCGCGTCAGACCGACATCCAACGCGGCGCAGTGGATAAGGATAAGACAGGCGTGTTCACAGGCGGCTACGCCATCAACCCTGTCAACGGGCAGCGCATCCAAATCTGGATCGCGGACTATGTACTGATGTCCTATGGCACGGGCGCGATTATGGCCGTCCCTGCGCATGATGAGCGTGACTTTGCCTTTGCCAAAAAGTATGACCTGCCCATCGTCGAAGTGATCAGCCCCGAACCCTCCCCCCAGCACCCCTCTCCCACTGGGAGAGGGGATGGGGGTGAGGGGCGCAGGGGTGAGGGCGAACTCGAATCCGCTTATGTTGGCGCGGGTGTGATGGTCAACTCCGATCAGTTCAACGGCACGAAAGTCAACACCGAAAAGGGACGCAAGAACCCTGGCATCGCGGCGGTCATTGATTGGCTGCAGGAAAAAGGCATCGGCAAGGAATCGGTCAACTACCGCTATCGCGATTGGTTGATCTCGCGTCAGCGCTATTGGGGCGCGCCCATCCCGATGGTGAATTGTGAAAAGCACGGCTGGAATCCCGTGTCTGATGAGCAACTGCCCGTGACCCTGCCCGAGGATGTGGAATGGCGTCCGACTGGTGAAAGCCCGTTGAAACTGCATCCCACCTGGAAGAACGCCGCCTGTCCCGTGTGCGGTGACCCCGCCACGCGCGAAACCGACACGATGGATACCTTCATGTGCTCGTCGTGGTATCACCTGCGTTACCTGTCGCCGAAGTATGACAAGGCTCCGTTCGATGATGCCGAATACAACTACTGGATGCCCGTCGATACCTACACGGGCGGCATCGAACACGCCACCATGCACCTGCTGTACACACGCTTCTTCCACAAGGCATTGCGTGATGCAGGCATGACCGAAGGCAACGAGCCGATGATGCAATT
>JAUXWL010000395.1 GCA_030680155.1 Anaerolineales bacterium | reverse complement strand
ACGGCTTGGACAGACTGCGGGGTTTCCGTGGGAGTTGCATTGCGTTTGAACATTAAGCGTTTGCCCCTATTGCGACTTGGAATTCCACAGGGAAAATGTTTTTCAGATTCATACGGTGAGATGCGTCCATGATTTCGATTCCAATGATTTTCTCATCCACGCCCATGTCTAATACCACATCGTCAGAGATGCGTTGATTGATGACATCCTGTTTCGGTTCATCGAGACGGATGTATAAAATATCTGATTTTGGGTTGTAAATAATTTGCATGTCAGTCTTTCCATTCTCCGTAGAAAACATACACAGTTACGGTAATGATCGCATCATTTTCTTCCACATAGATCACTTCGACTCGTTTTTGCTCGTAATACCTGCCGAGGCGTTCCTTTTTGAAGGTGAAAACCTTTGCTTTCGCTTTTCGATTTCCTCTGGCAGGAATTTCCGTTCCTTGCTCAAGGACGATCTGGATTTCCTCGATATTTGTACCGCGTTCTTCCGCTCTCTGCAGTGTGTGTGGTTCGATTTGAATGTTCATAACCCTGTAGTTATTATTTTACCTTAAAAGAAAAGGACGCCGATCTCACAACCAGCGCCCTTGTTACTTCTCACTTATTACTCGTTACTCTCTTACTCGCCTTTTTCCTGCTTTTCCGTCATCTGCACCCCAACGGTATTGAAGCCCGAGTCTACATATAGCACTTCGCCTGTGATGCGCCGTGAAAGATCAGACGCCAAAAACACAGCGGAGTTGCCGACATCTTCGATGGTCACATTTTCGCGCATGGGGGACATATCCGCAAAGTGCTTGTACATATCGCGGAAGCCGCCTACACCTGCCGCCGCCAAGGTGCGGATCGGTCCTGCTGAGATGGCGTTCACGCGAATCTTCTGCGGACCAAGGTCATACGCCAGATAGCGTGTGGATGATTCCAGTGCAGCCTTGGCGACGCCCATCACGTTGTAATGCGGGGCAACCTTCACCGAGCCGTAATACGTCAGGCACATGATCGAAGCGCCCGGGTTCAAAATCGGTAAAAAGGCATTGGTCAATGCCACGAACGAAAAGACGCTGATATCCATCGCGGTCTTGAATCCTTCGCGGCTGGTTTCGTGATACGGCTTGCTCAACTCTTCACGTCCCGCAAAGGCGATGGAATGAACCAAAATATCGATCTTTCCAAAATGCTTCGCCGCTTTTTCCGCAGTGGCGGCAATC
>JAUXWL010000386.1 GCA_030680155.1 Anaerolineales bacterium | reverse complement strand
CCCGTGGACGTCGGGGAATGTCTTGTTCAACAACAGGGATGGAACCTTTACCGTCAAGCTGCGTGGAAGCGAAATTCAAGGACATAACCACTATAAAAAATCCTGGGTATTATTCCAGTTGGTGGCGACCAATATCAAAGGAGAGGAAGTGGGGCGCACTAAAATCTATCAGGAAATTCAACTTTCGCCATGCATGTGTCTTGATCCCTCCACTGGATGCCCGCCCACGCCTGTCATCATAAGAAGGACGCCCGCTCCCTAACATTACAGCGCAAAGTCAGGCTCAAAGCCGCCGTACCCGGCGGCGTGTTGCTGGAAAACGCCTGCGCCGGGGAAAGTGCCCAGAATGGGTACGGCGCAGGGAGCAACCTTGCGCTGTAATACTAAACCCAGACTATGAAAAAAATATTGATCTTTCTTCTTTGCGCTGTTTTACTTTCCGCCTGTACGCTGGAGCAGATGTTTTTACTGCCCGTTTCCACGCCCACACCTGTGTTGACCTCCACGAACACCTATACGCCTCTTCCCACAGCGACGCCTGTCACGCCGACCCTGACCTTTACCCCCACGCCGACCTTGAGCGGCGTGAAACCTCCCACAGCTGTTCCTGAAGATACCGCCACGCCTGTGGAGACCGTTACGCCGTTCAATTTGATTACGCCAGATTTCACCTCCTTCCCAACCATTCAAATGGACGGCTTCATTTCCATCCTTGCTTCGCCGGATACATTTTATAAAGGCACAAAATGTTCGCCGTCCTCGGTGCGTTTTACGGTGCAGGTCTCTGACCCGGTCAATATAAAATACGTCCTGCTCTTTGCGCGCTTCAAAAGTTTGCGCGCCGAACGCGCCAGCAAGTGGACGAGTATTTCCATGCAAACTGTCGGCGCGGGCACGTTTGTACATGACCTATCCTCAGAGCAGATGTTGGAGGACGCCTTCTTCCAGTCGGCGTGGGTGGAGTATCAGTTGGTGGGGACAACTCAAAGCGGGAAAGAAGCGGGGCGTACCGACATCTTCAAGGAAAGATT
>JAUXWL010000381.1 GCA_030680155.1 Anaerolineales bacterium | reverse complement strand
AATTCGTACACCTCGCGTCCTTCGATCCTTGTTCCCAGTGTGTACATTGCGCCCGGCGCATCGCGGAGAAATTCGGGGAAGTCCTCAGCCCCAAGGGTCTTTTCCAGCGGATGAACCTTGTCTGCTCCCAATAGGTATTTCCCCACCTCTCCGATCGCGTCCGCAACCTGCTTGTCATTCACCAACGGCAAACCGCCAAAGAGGAAATTCAATTCGTAATCGCCGCCAAGCGTTTTGACGATCTCGAAAACACGGGTCACTTCTTCGCGAAGTATTTTTTGCGTCTCCAGCGAAGTGAAACGGATCGTGCCTTTCATTTCGACTTGATCGGGAATGACGTTTTCGGTAAAGCCGCCGTTGACCGCGCCGATGCTGATGACCGCAGGCTCGAATGGGTCAAGTCTGCGGGAGATGATGGCATTGATACCCATGATCACATGTGCCAGCATCACGAACGGGTCTATTGATTTGTGTGGATACGCCCCATGTCCACCCTTGCCCTTGATAATCGCAGTGAACGAATCCACGCCGCCGCCGCTGGGACCCTCATTGATCGCAATCGTCCCAACAGGGCTGGTTGGGTCTACATGCTGGGCGATGACATAATCCACGCCGTCCACTGCGCCTTCTGCGTACATGCGTTGTGCGCCGCTCTTGCCTTCTTCATCCGCTGTCTCTTCGCAGGGTTGGAAGAGAAAACGCACGCGCCCGTTCAATTTTTCCTTTGCCAGAATACGCGCCGCGCCCAATGCCATCGCCGTGTGCGAGTCATGTCCGCAGGCGTGCATCTTGCCTTCATTTTGCGAGACGTACTCGGTCTCGTTCTGTTCGAAGATGGGAAGCGCATCCATATCCGCGCGGATGGCGACAACCTTGCCGCCTGCGCCTATTTCTGCGACCACGCCTGTTTTGCCCACCCCGCGCTTGACTCTGTACCCCATCTTTTCCAGTTCATCCGCCACGATCCCCGCTGTGCGGTGGACATCGAATCCCGTCTCGGGGTGCTGGTGAAAATCCCGCCGCCATTCGATCAATTCTTCTGAAATTGCATGTGCCTGCTTGAGCATATTTTCTCCTTTGTCACTTTATCACTTTTAAGATTTTTCACTGATCACTGATCACTGACCACTGACCACTGATCACTGATCACTGCTCACTGATTACTGCCCACTGCCCGCTACTCACTTCTTCTTCACCATCTCCTTCTCCGCCGCCGCCATGATTCTATCCAATTCCTTCTCCTGCTGCGGCTCCAACGGCGGGACATGATGCTCGTGCAAGATTCTTTCCGCTTCATCAATAGCGTGATCCACGATCTGTTTTCTGCCTTTGTCTTCCCATGTTTCCCATGAATTGCGTTCGGCAAGTTTCGTTAGCGTCAGTTCGCCGGCACGCAGGTGTTTCAGTGTGTGCTTTTGCCCAAGGAAGTTGCGCGTGCCATCCATCACATTGCCGATGATCTCCACTGCCAGATGCTCCACATCCGCGGAGAGACCGCTGCGCAGCCGCAGCACCCCGCCGACGAATTCATTGTCCAGCACCATTTGGGCGTAGGAACCCATCACCCCCGCTTCCATCTCGCCGATGCCTGAGAGTTCGTCCGCGCCAGCCAGCGCAGGGATGGCGGCGTTCAGTCCGCGTTCGAAGGCGTTTTGGGCGTCGAGAGTGTGGGCATTGGTCGAAAATCCATACACGTTGACGCTGAACCCGTAATAATGTCCGAGTTGAACCGTGCCCGCGGAGGACAAGCCAAGCTCCACGCCGCCCCAGATCAAACCTGTGCGCGGCTCCAGCATCCCCAGCCTGCCGCAATAAACCACCGCACAGCCAGGGTTTATGATTTGCGCCATGACCACGAGCGCCAGCGTCTCGGCGCTTTGCTGGACGAGACTGCCCGTGATGGTCATCGGCGAGGTTGCGCCGCCTGTGGGGGCAGGCAGGTTCGAGCAGATGACACCCGCCTTCGCCATCTCCACGATTGCCGCCGCGGCGGGGTCATGGATGGTCAACGGGCTGACGGGGGAGAGCGAAAGCGTCAACTCTTCGGGCGGCGTACCCACCACGGCCGCCATCTCAACGGCGTACTTCACTTCTTCCGCGAATTGAATGCCAGGCCCTTGAATGGGCTTGGTGGTGTGCGGAAGCGTATGCCGATACATAAACAGCGACATCAACTCGCCGACCACATCCTGCGGTGTGAAGAACGGCGTGACGGTGTGTGCGTTCGGCAGTGCGTCGAGCAGGCGGGCTGAATCGATCACATCCTGATCCGT
>JAUXWL010000378.1 GCA_030680155.1 Anaerolineales bacterium | reverse complement strand
TGGGAGACCCAGCCCTATCATAACTTCGAGCAAAAGCGGAAAGTCGTCAATCCGTTCTGTGGTGATAGCGATCTCAGGCTTCATCCCCTCAGGTTATCAGGAAATTCGCGATTTCACCAAAATTTTCAGCGAATGGACAGTAAGTACGGTACAAAGCACGCCACTCTTGAATGAATGGCGTGTTCTTTCAAGGTGATAGTCACTTCAAGTGGCTGTCACCTATTTTATTATTGGAGGAACCATGTTACAAAATCTTTCGAACAAGTTTTATCAATGGGCCAAGGGCTGGCTGGTGCTCGTCCTGCTGGCGCTGGATATGTTCTTTGCCGGCTTTCTGATGCCCCTCATCCAGGGCATGATGCAAGATGGTCAAGGCGGTGTCCAGCCGCTGGATTTGATGATGTTTGCCACCCCAGATGAAACCTTCGCCATGATCGAACGCTACGGCGAGTATGGGCGTCCGTTCTACCGCAATGTGGAATTGACGGTGGACATTATTTATCCGATTGTTTATCTGTTTGCATTCGGCTTACTGATCTCGTGGCTGTTCCAGCGCGGATTCTCCCCCAATAGCAAAATGATGAAACTCAACGTCATGCCGCTGGGCGCATGGTTCTTTGACCTGCTCGAAAACCTCAACATCGTGACCATGCTCTCGATGCATCCCGCCAAACCGACTGCGCTGGCGTGGCTACTGATGGGGTTGACCACGGTCAAGTGGGCCTTTGCGGGTGCAAGTATTTTGTTGATCCTGGTTGGGTTGGTAATGGCAATCAAGAACGGCTTCAAGAAACAAGTGTAATGCCGACGATGGACGGTGCAAACACGGTCTGCCGTCCACGGTCCACGGTCAGACATTTTTCCACCACACACCCGTACACTCGGGCAAAATCACCCATTTATAATCGCGCACCTTGTCCCCCAACTCATCACCGAAGAAGAAACGGGCGAGTTCCTCCGCCTCCGCAACCGACTCGAATTTATAATCCGTGCGGATCCATTTGTGCTGGAAGCCGGCCTTCGTCAGCCAGGGATAGAAATCCTTGAGATGGTCCAGTTTTACAGGCGACTCATTCCCCGTGCCCAGCGATTCATACAGGACGATATGGCTGGACGAAGTCGGGCGCAGGACTCGTTTCATTTCGCTGAACCATGCATCCAATTGCTCGCGCCATGTGTCGGGATTCCATACCGCAAGATAGCTCACACTCCAGCCAGAGACGACCAAGTCTGCGGAGGCATTTTCCACAGGGAGCTTGCGGTGGTCGGCAAGTTCCACCTGCCAGTTGGACAGTCCGCTGGCGGTGAATTTCTCCCGGCACACCCGCAGCATTTCCTCCGAAACATCAAAGGCACGGACATGCGCCACGTGCGGGGCGAGGAGACAGGCCAGGCGTCCCGTACCAGCCCCAAGGTCCAGTACGAGGCGGTTTTCGAGGGGCGTGATCTCTCGCAGGGATTTGAGGATATTGCCCTGATAATCCTCGCGCGCGATCAACGCCTCGTATTTATCCCCTTCGGTTTTGTAGATTTCTTCTTGAGTCGGCATCCTCCTATTATAATTGGCGGATGCAAAATTTATCCCCCTCTGCGCAAAAAATTCAAAACCTATTGACCTCGCTCGGCTTTGAGTACACAGTGATCGAGCACGCCGAGTCCACGCGCACGGCGCAGGAAGCCGCCGACCGTGCCGGCTGTGAACTCGGGCAGATCGTCAAGTCGTTGATCTTCAAGGGCAGGGAATCAGGCAAGCCGATCCTCGTGCTCACCAGCGGACCCAACCGCGTGAACGAGAAACGCATCAGCGAATACGCTGGCGAGCCAATCGGCAAAGCCGACGCCGATTTTGTCCGCGCTGTGACGGGGTTTGTTATTGGCGGCGTGCCGCCAATTGGTCACATCGAAAAGATGGAAACATATCTCGACGAGGATTTTCTGCAATTCTCAACCATTTGGGCGGCGGCTGGCACGCCGAATGCGATCTTCGAGTTAAAGACCGAAGACCTGCAAAAAATGACGGGCGGGACGGTCGTTTCAATAAAGTGATTTTGGAGTACTCATGCTCGAATTTTTCTCGGTCGAATATACAGATGTGCCCCTGCAAATTTTCGGTCCCAAACACCTGACCATTGTCGGCGTGTTTGTGTTGTTTTGTCTATCATTCATCTACTTTCGCAACGCATGGAACGAAAAACAAAAACGAAATATGCGAATTGCGCTTGCCATTACGCTGGCAGCCGCCGAGATTAGTATTCACGTTTGGTGGGCGTATTGGGGTATATGGAACATTCAAACCACCCTGCCGCTTCATCTTTGCAGTGTCATGGTGTGGATCACTGTCTACGTGGCGTTGACGGACAACAAAAACCTGTACGACTTCACCTATTTTCTGGGAATTGGCGGCGCATTGCAGGCATTCCTCACTCCGGCGGACGCGTCCATGTACGATATTCCGCATTACCGCGTCATGCAAACGCTCATCGCCCACGGATTGTTGATCGCGATTCCCATTTACATGGCCGTGGTGGAAGGCTACCGTCCGACGCTGGCATCCTTCAAGCGCATCTTTATCTGGATGAATATTTACATGGTTGCGATCTTCTTCCTCAACCGTGCCATTGGCAGCAACTATCTGTTCATCACCGAAAAGCCGCCCTCACCGACCCTGCTGGATATTCTCTCACCTTGGCCCTGGTATATTCCGCAACTGGAGATCCTGGCATTCGCTATTCTTTTCATTTTGTACCTGCCATTCCTGTTCAGAGACCTGTACGTCAAACGTCAAAGCCAGTCTGCCGCATAAACATAAAAACGTCCCAAAAGTTTCACTTTTGGGACGTTTTTATGTTGCAGGCTGTCACTCTTTATCGTACAATCCCAATTACCAACCAAAGGAGAGAAAATGGTAACAAAAGAAAAAACCGATTCCCGCCCCATGACGGAGGAGGCCGACTTCCTCCAGATCAAATCTGTTGACCACGTCCATTTTTACGTGGGCAACGCCAAACACGCCATGTATTACTGGTGGAAGGCTTTTGGCTTCAAACCCGTCGCCTACTCCGGGCTGGAGACTGGGAACCGCGACTTCGCTTCGTATGTGCTTGAATCGGGGCAGGCGCGGTTTGTTGTTTCTGCGCCCTACTCCCCCTCCAGCCTGATCGCCTCGCACCACATGGTACATGGTGACGGCGTCAAGGTCATCGCGCTCGAAGTGGATGATGTCGAAAAGGCGTGGCAGGAAACCACGTCTCGCGGTGGAAAGTCCGCGTGGGCTCCGCGCGAAGAAATAGATGACTTTGGCATCTACCGCACGTCCGCCATCTACACCTACGGCGAAACCCTGCATGTCTTTGTGGATCGCGGCGATTACAAGGGCGCCTTCGCCCCTACTTACAAACCAATCCAATACGAAGCCGAATCCACCGGGCTTGCCGCCGTTGACCACATCGTCGGCAATGTGCAGTTGGGCAAAATGAACCACTGGGTCAATTTCTATCATCAGGTGATGGGCTTCCGCCAACTGATGCACTTCGACGACAAGGACATCTCCACCGAATATTCAGCGCTC
>JAUXWL010000377.1 GCA_030680155.1 Anaerolineales bacterium | reverse complement strand
TGGGAGACCCAGCCCTATCATAACTTCGAGCAAAAGCGGAAAGTCGTCAATCCGTTCTGTGGTGATAGCGATTTCAGGGTTCATCCCCTCAGGGTATCAGGAAATTCGCGATTTCACCAAAATTTTCAGCGAATGGACAGTCATTACTACGGTTCTTTTGTTCACTGCCCCTACAACGGCATCTTCATGGGAATACCCGCCTTGCGCGGATATTTCGGCGGCGTGGCAGCGACCTTGTCCACGAGGACGAGGAAGCGGTCGTCGGCGACGCCGGGCAGGTTGACGGGGATCAATTGCTTTAGTTTTCCACCCAATAATTTCATCGCTTTTTCAGCGGACTGCGCTTCGGCGGGTCCGCTTTCGCCTTTTTGCGCGAGCATCGTCCCGCCGACTTTGACGAGCGGCAGCAGGTATTCGCTCAGGATGTTGAGGTTGGCAACCGCGCGCGCCACTGCCCAATCGTAGGATTCGCGATGCGCGGGGTTTTGTCCCAGGTCTTCGGCGCGGGTTTGGATGACTTCGATGCCTTCCAAGCCGAGCGTCTGAATGATGTGCTGGCAGAACATGGCTTTCTTGCCGACCGATTCCACCAGTGTCACATGCATGGTGGGATAAACTATCTTCAAGGGAATGCCCGGGAACCCGGCGCCAGTTCCAACGTCCACGAGGCGAAGCGGAGGGTTTGCCTTCCACGCCAGCACGCAGGAATACGAATCCAGAAAATGTTTGACGCGGATCGATTCCACATCCCGAATGGCGGTCAGGTTGAATTTCTGATTCCACTCCAGCAGTTCTTTTTCATAGTTGATGAGTGACATCATCTGCCGGGCTGTAAAGTGGACATTGAACAGCGTGCGCGCGTCTTGAATTAATGCATCCATTGGTTCGATTATACCCAGCGCGGTCACAAATTGCGCTTTTTCAAAAGGGAGAAAGCGAAATTTGCGACCGTGGGTATTATATAAAGCAAGAGAGGACGGCTATGACACCGTCCTCACTTCTCACTTGTTACTTATTACTTATTACTTATTACTCCCCACTCGTTACTTCTTCTCTTCCACTTCTTCCACTTTTTTCTCAACCTTCTTCGTCCCGCGCAGTTTGCGGAAGACCCAGCGGAGTCCGATGAAGATCAGGTAGAGCGGTACGCCGACGGTGATCCACACCGGCAGGGTGTAGATGACGAAGCGGATGACGAAATCCACAAAGTCTTGATAGAAGAAGATCAGGTCTTGAATGGCATCACGCGCAACGCCCTTCGGTTCCCATTTGCCGATCTGGATCGGCTGAATGGTTTCTTCGGCTTTGATGCGAACATTTACGGCAGAGAGCGCAGCGGCTTCTTCGTAATATTTCATCTGTCCCTTCACCAACTCGATCTGCTCACGGTAATAGACCAGTTGATTGAAGACATTGACCACATCTTCGGTTTCGGTGGCGGTTTCGAGGATCTCGCTCAACTGCTTTTCAGCCGCTTCAAGATTCTTCAGGCGCGATTTCAGATCAACGTATTGCGCGGTGACATCCTGCCCCGAACGATTTTCATTCTGGACTTCGACCACGTCGGCTTTGATCTTCTCCAACGCTTCATCCAACTTTTCAGCGGGTACGCGGATCGTAACCGTCGCTTCAGGGACGGGGGAGTAGTTGCTGGTGTAGCTTTGATACAAGTTGGACGAGACGACAAACCCGCCCATGCTCTCCGCCATTTTTTGAATGGCGTTCATGCGGGCTTCCACATCCGAGACCACGATGGCGACATCGGCATTTTGGATGATGAGACGTTCCACATTCGAGGCGGCAACTCCGCCGCCTTGTGCCGCGTCGGAAGTATCCTCCCCATAATAGCCTTCTTCCGCCATCGGCGCTTCCATCGGCGCGGAAGATGGGAAGGCGTAATCAGGGGCTCCGCCGTTAAAGGAACGCTGCTGTGACGCAGTCCCTCCACATGCAGAAAGGACGATCATGGCAGTCACGATCAAACTAAATGGCAAAATACGTTTCATCTTTCTTCTCCTTTTGTAAGACAAATTGGCAATTCGCGCTACGGGTTATTTTGACAATGTCGCATTTCAAAACCTTTACCACAAAGGAGAGCAAAAAGCTAAATGCGAAAGTTTCCTTCGTGTTACTTCGTACCCTTTGTGGTTTGGTACTTTGGTTTCAGTCTTAATCTGACATTGTCGAATTATGGACAAATGGAAAAATTGAAATTTGTCCTACGGTGATTTCTCTGCCAAAAGGACGAACGTAGCTGGGAAATAGTTCCGCCTTTTATGGAATCAACCAGCTTGCTGGTTATGAATCTCTTGGGCCCTATCTGTAAAATCGGAGTGCAGACTTTAGTCTGCCTTGGCATCGCGGACTAAAGTCCGCGCTCCGAGGATTTACGGATAGGCTCTTAATTATGGGAGCCAGCTCCCTGACTCCAAAAAACTACCAGCCCTCGCCAATTCGCACAGCATGTTTTTCCGGTAATCCCGCCGCGCGGATGCGTTCCTGCACTTCGGCGATGTTGTATTCCGCACGCTGCGGAGTCCAGGTGCGGGCTTCGGTGTCGTAGATGGCGTAGGCGGCGCGCGCGTCACGATCTCGCGGCTGTCCCACCGAGCCTGGGTTCAGGATCAGCTTCGGGCGCAGTGAGATCGTCACATTGGGTTTGGTCTGCTCCACGGTCACACGATCCGATTTTTCATCCTTCACAAAAACGCTCTGGATGTGCGAGTGGCCGACGAAGCACCACGGTGTATCGAAATGGTCAAAGTTGAGCCGTGCGGTGAGCGAATTCAAAATGTATTCCCACAACGGGTCGCGCGGACTGCCGTGGGCAATCGTCGCTTCGCCGCGCACTTTGGTCTTGGACGGCAGTGAGCGGATGAACTCCATGTTGCTGTCTGTCAACACTTTTTCATGATACATCAGCGAGCGTTTCGCCTCGCCGTTGAACGTTTCCAGCGACATCCTGCCGATTACGCCCACATCATGGTTGCCCATCAGGCAGGTGAGATTTTTGATGTCGCGCACTTCCTCCACCACGGCATTCGGGTCGGGACCATACCCAACCAGGTCGCCGAGACACCAGGTTTCATCCACCCCGCCCGCGTCTTTTAAGACCGCCATCAGCGCCGTGTAATTTGCATGAATATCCGACATAACCAGAATGCGCATGTTACTCCAACAGCCGTGCAATGTGTTCTGTGATTTTTTCAGCCGCTTCGGTCTTGCTCATCAACGGCAAATTTTCTTTTGTGCCATCTGCAAATAATAACGTGATGCGATTGGTCTCCACCGCGAAGCCCGCATCGGTGGCAGAGATGTCGTTGGCGGCAATCAGATCCAGTCCTTTGGATTTCAACTTTTCGGATGCGTTCTCGAGCAGAGCCTGACTCTCCGCCGCGAACCCCACCACGACGTTAAAGCGCTTCTGCTCTACGCCTGGGCCTGCCACTGTTTTCAGGATATCGGGCGCCGCCTCAAGCTCGATCTGCGGAATGCCGTCCCGCTTCTTCATTTTTTCCTTCGCCACATTCTTCGGGCGGAAGTCTGCGGCGGCGGCCGTCATCACCAGCGCGTCAGCGGATTCGTTTAGCAGCGCGCCCAACATCTCCTGCACGCTTTTCACGTTGACGATTTTTGCCCCGACAGGTGGAGTGAGTGCAGTCGGCGTGGTGATGAGCGTCACATCTGCGCCAGCGTCAATGGCGGCTTGGGCTAACGCATAGCCTTGTTTGCCTGATGAATGATTGGTGATGACGCGCACGGGGTCGAGGGCTTCCTGCGTCCCGCCGGCGGTGACGATGACTTTTTTGCCCGCAAGTTTTCCTTTTTTCCCAAGCGCCGCACGGATGTGGCCAAGCACTTCCGCGGGTTCGATCATGCGTCCGACGCCGGAAAGACCCGAAGCGAGGTGCCCGGCCGCGGGTCCAGCGACCAGCACAGAGCGGGATTGAAGCGTTTTGAGATTCTCCTGCGTGGCGGGGTGGTCGAACATCCCGCCATCCATGGCAGGTGCAATGAGGATCGGACATGTCGCTGCCAATGCGGTGAGGGTCAGTAAATTATCGGCGATGCCGTGCGCGAGTTTTGCCATCGTGCTGGCGGTGCAGGGCGCGATGACGAGCATATCGGCTGTTTTACCGAGGCTGACATGCATGATGTGGGCTTCATTGCCCCACAGGTCCTGGTCGGTGTAGGCGCGCCGCCCCGTGACGGATTGAAAGGTGAGCGGTGTGACGAACTGTTCCCCTGCGCCTGTCAGAATCACATCCACTTGCGCGCCTGCCTGCGTGAGTTTGGAGGCGAGGTCTGCGGCTTTGTACGCGGCAATCGACCCTGTGACGCCGAGAAGGATGTGCTTGCCTGAAAGGTTGGACATTTCGAGGTGATTATACTGCCAACCTTAACGAATAAAAGAGTTTTATCCACCCTTTTTGAAATTGCCCCTTTTTGAAATTGCCCCTTGACGCATCTGCGTGACGGGCATAGAATAGCGCCCAACATGCTTAAGTCCACTCGTTGGTTTGCGTTCTATTTTTATTACGGCTTCCGAAAATCGGCTGCCGTTGGTGGCGCTTAAGTAGACAGAAATCTGAATCTGTATGCAAAAGAGCGAGACCACACGGTCTCGCTCTTTTTTGTTACCTCATTCTTCCCTCACCCCGCCTTCGGCACCCCTCTCCCAATATTGGGAGAGGGGACGGGGGAGAGGGGAACATAAGGAGAACTGTATGCCAATTCGTGGAATACGCGGAGCGACCACCGTCGCCACCGATGCACCAGACTTGATCCTGCACGCCACGCGCGAACTGCTGGAAGCGATCCTTGCCGAGAATGAGGATATGCGTCCCGAGGACATTGCCAGCGCCATCTTCACCGTGACGGAAGACCTCGCCGCCACCTTCCCCGCGCAGGCGGCTCGCCAAATGGGCTGGGGACTCGTCCCGATGATGTGTGCGCGTGAGATTCCCGTACCTGGCAGTTTGCCCCGTGTCATCCGTGTTCTGGTACATTGGAATACGGAACTGCCGCAACACCGTATCACCCATATTTATTTGCGCGAAGCGGCGCGCTTGAGACCAGATTTGGTGTCGGCGCAGTAAGAGATAGTGATAAGTAACGAGTGACGAGTGACGAGTAATAAGTGAGAAGTGAGAGGTGAGAGGTGAGAGGTGAGAGGTAAACACCAATCATCACACGGCTTTTTACCTTTTACTTTTTACCTTCAACCTAAAACCCACCAGGAGAAACCACCATGATCATTGTAATGAAAGCCCACTACACTCCCCAGCAACTCGAAGGAGTGGTCAACGCCGTAAAAGCCCACGGACTGACTCCGCACATCACCTACGGAGTCGAAACTGCCATTGTCGCCGCCGTGGGCGAAATCAATATCCCATCCCTTGACCCGTTTGAAGTCCTGGAAGGAGTCGATACTGTGAAACGAATTTCCCAACCGTTCAAACTTGGCTCGCGCCAGGTACATCCTGAAAATTCCGTCTTCCCGATTGACGGCTTCACCGTCGGCGGCGACGAAATCGCCATCATTGCAGGTCCCTGCTCGGTAGAGTCGAAAAGTCAAATTTTGGAAACAGCCCACGCCGTGAGAGAGGCGGGCGCGAATGCGCTGCGCGGCGGAGTCTTCAAGCCGCGCACATCCCCGTATGCGTTTCAGGGTCTCGGCGAAGAAGGTCTCGAATACCTCGCCGAAGCGCGCGAACAAACAGGCATGCCCATTGTGGTTGAGATCATGTCGCAGACGCAGCTCGAACTGATGCTCAAATATGTGGATGTCTTTCAAGTCGGCGCGCGCAACATGCAAAACTTCAACCTGCTGCGCGCGCTCGGTGAAACGCGAAAAACCATTCTGCTCAAACGCGGATTGAGCGCCACCATCGAAGAACTGCTCATGTCTGCCGAATACATTTTGGCGGGCGGCAACAAGCAGGTCATCCTGTGCGAGCGCGGCATCCGCACTTTTGAAACCGCCACGCGCAACACCACCGATATCAACGCCATCCCCGTGCTGAAAAATCTCACACACCTGCCAGTCATCCTCGATCCCTCGCACTCAACAGGTCATGCCGATTACGTCGCCGCCATTGCCCGCGCCGCCATTGCCGCAGGCGCCGACGGTCTCATCGTCGAGGTCCACCCTGAACCATCCAAAGCCGTTTCCGATGGCAAGCAATCGCTGCGCCCCGAAAAATTTTCCGAGATGGTTGCACAGGTCAAAGCCATTGCCGAGATCATGGGACGCCGCGTCGCCCCCGTCAAAAAGCCCGCCGCCGCTGGATGGTAACAATGGAGGGTGGCTTTTCGCTGAAGACTGCAACTGTTGGGATACTCGGATTGGGACTCATGGGCGGCTCGCTTGCCCTGAGTCTCAAAGGCAAATGTAAACGCCTGCTCGGATTCGACTCGCATCCCCCCACGCTCGAGCTTGCTCTTTCCAAAGGAATCATTGACCACGCCCTCCCTCACCCCCAGCCCCTTATCATCCCCGAAGGGGGCTCCCAGAGGGAGAGGGGAGTGGACATCCTGATCCTCGCCACACCCGTACCATCCATCATACAAACCATTAACCAACTTCCATCCATCCATCCTCCCTGCATCGTCATGGACATCGGCTCGACGAAGCGCGATATTTTGGAGGCCATGTCGCAACTCCCCGCAGGCTACGATCCCATCGGCGGACATCCCATCTGTGGCAGGGAAACCCTCGGCTTGCAAAACGCCGACGCCAATTTATATCAAGGCGCTCCCTTTGTGATTACACCTCTCCCACGCACCACGCGCCACGCACTACGCATCACCAAACAAATCATCTCTGCCATCGGCGCAGACCTCATCGAAATGACCGCCGCAGACCATGACCGCATTCTCGCATTCACAAGTCATTTACCCTTCCTCCTCGCTTCCTCCCTCGCTCGCTCCACGCTCCACGCAACACGCTCCACGCCCCTCATCGGACCCGGCTTCCGCTCCACCAGCCGCCTTGCAGGCACACCCGCCCACATGATGCTGGGAATTTTGAAATCCAACCGTGATAACATGCTGGATGCGCTTCACGGAATGCAAGCCCAACTTGCTGAACTTGAAGCAGCCCTGTCATCTGAAGATTTCGCCAAACTCGAATCCTTGCTCAACGAAGCCCGCACCACTTATCAATCCCTCACCGGTAACTGATTACTGCTCACTGTTCACTGCTCCCTGCTCACTGTTCACTGATTACTGATTACTGATTACTGCTCACTGTTCACTGCTCACCTCCTACCATGCCTCTCCCACCTTCCCTCCGCATTACTCCCATCTCGCACCCTCTCAACGCCACCGTCCGCGTGCCTGGCTCCAAGTCGCTGACCAACCGCGCCCTGCTCATCGCCGCCCTTGCGGATGGCACGACTCACCTAACCAACGCCCTCTTCTCCGATGACTCGCGTTACTTTGCCAACGCGCTAAAAAACCTCGGATTTGATGTTCAACTCGATGAAGAAAATCATGAAATGACGGTCGCGGGCTTGGGCGGGGACATCCCTGCAAAGAACGCGGAACTCTTCATCGGCAATGCAGGCACGGCGGCGCGATTCTTGTCCGCGTTTCTCACACTTGGAAACGGTGAATATATTTTGGATGGTGAGCCGCGTATGCGCGAACGTCCCATTGGAGATTTGGTGGAGGCGTTGGGACAATTAGGAGCCAAAATTCAACCATTAATCACTGATCACTGGCCACTGATTACTGATTACTCCAAAATCTGCCCTCCCATCAGAATTACCGCATCGGGTTTGCGTGGCGGAAAAACAAAGATTGCAGGCGATGTTTCATCCCAGTTTTTATCGGCGTTGTTGATGGTGGCCCCGTATGCCCAAAGTCCCATCGAAATCGAACTCATCACCGAACTCAACTCCAAACCCTATGTGGATATGACCATCGCCGTTATGAAAGATTTCGGAGTGGAGGTGCAACGCAACGGCTACCAATCCTTCATTGTCCCACTTTCCACTTTCCACTCTCCACTTACCACTTATCCCATCGAATCCGACGCCTCCGCCGCCTCGTATTTCTTCGCCGCGCCTGCCATCTGTGGCGGGACGGCGCGCGTGGAAAATATTTCGCGCAAGTCGGTGCAAGGTGACGTGAATTTTCTGGATGTGCTTGTCCAAATGGGCTGTACCGTTGAAGAGACTGATAACTGTATACTGGTCACTGGTCACTCGCCTTTACACGGCATTGACGTGGACATGCGTGACATCCCAGACACCGCCCAAACCCTCGCCGCCATCGCCCCTTTTGCTGGTTCGCCAACCCGTATTCGCGGCATCGCCTCAGCCCGCGTGAAGGAGACGGACCGAGTCCACGCGACCTGCACGGAACTGGCGCGGCTCGGCGTCCGCGTGGAAGAGGCTGAAGATGGAATGACCATTTATCCGTGTAAAACGTTCAAACGTTCAAACGTTCAAACGTATAATGACCATCGCATGGCAATGGCATTCTCCCTCATCGGTCTGCGCTTCGACGGCGTGACCATCGAAAACCCCTCGTGCGTCTCCAAGACATTCCCGAATTTCTTTGAAACTCTCGAAACCCTGCGCTAATTCCATGCAACGACCTTCGACGTTCGACTTTCGACTTGGCTTGGTGGGCTACCCTCTCAGCCACTCCCTCTCGCCCAAGATCCACGCTGCCGCCCTCGATGCTTGTGGCTTGCAAGGCGACTATTCCCTATTCCCCATTCACCCCGAAGACAAACAGGCGCTGAAAGACTTACTCACCCGCGTCCGCGCTGGCGATCTGCATGGACTCAACGTCACCATCCCGCACAAACAGAACGTGATTGGGCTGATGGATGAACTCACACCAACAGCCGAAGCCATCGGCGCAGTGAATACAATTTACTTGCGTAATAATAAACTCATCGGCGACAACACCGATGCACAAGGCTTTTTAACGGATATGAAACGGGTTTTCGATTATTCATCCTTCATCCTTGAGCCTTCATCCTTGGTTCTTGGCGCAGGCGGTTCAGCGCGGGCTGTCGTTTATGCTTTAGCAAACGATGGCTGGAACGTCACCCTCGCCGCCCGCCGACTCGAACAAGCCCAACAACTTGCTAATTCATTTACGAATCACGAATTACGCATCACGACCTTCAACCTTCAATATTTGACTTTCGACTTGATTGTGAACGCAACGCCTTTGGGAATGACGCCAAGTATAGAATCGTCGCCCCTGCCTGAAAATACTGTTTTATCGAAGAGTACATTTGTTTATGATCTAGTGTATAACCCGCGTGAGACCAAACTCATCAAGTCCGCCCGCGCACAGGGATTGAATGCCACAACTGGACTTGGCATGTTAATTGAACAAGCCGCGCTGTCTTTTGAGATTTGGACGGGTTACACCCCGCCACGCGACCAACTATTGCGCTCTGTTGAAACTGATCACTGATCACTGGTTACTGATTACTGGAGACTGAAATGCCCCTACGCTTCCTCACCGCAGGTGAATCCCACGGACCATCGCTCACCGCCATCCTCGACGGCATCCCCGCGGGTCTTCCCCTCACGCCTGACATCATCAACAAGGAACTTGCCCGCCGCCAGCAGGGCTACGGCTCAGGCGGACGCATGAAGATCGAAAAGGACACCGTGCAAATTCTCGGCGGTGTGATGGGCGGCCAAACGACAGGCGCGCCGATTGCATTGCTCGTCCAAAATGATGACCATGTCAAATGGAAGGGCAAAGCCATCGAGCCAATGACCGCCCCACGCCCTGGTCACGCAGATTTAACAGGCGCGGTCAAATACGGCTACAAAGACCTGCGCCCCGCGCTTGAGCGCGCATCCGCCCGCGAGACCACCATGCGCGTCGCGGCGGGCGCGGTGTGCAAACATTTTCTCGCGCAGTTCGGCATCATTGTTGGTGGATATGTATCATCCATTGGCGAAGTGCAAACCGATTTTGGCGACATGCCCTACGAAGACCGCTTCACCCGCGCCGAAGAATCGGATGTGCGTTGTCCCATCGAAACCTCCGCGCAACAGATGCGGGATGAAATCGAAAAGGCAATCCACGGCAAAAACACCCTCGGCGGCGTGCTAGAAATTGTCGCGCTCAACCTGCCTGTCGGTTTGGGTAGTTTCGTGCAATGGGACAAGCGTCTCGAAGCCAAACTCGCCCACGCCATCATGTCCGTGCAAGCCATCAAAGGCGTCGAAGTCGGTGATGCGTTTGAAAATGCCAAACGCATCGGCACCCAAGCCCACGACCCGATTCAATTACGGAAGGCAGAGGACAGAAGGCAGAAGACAGAAGGCGGAATGCAGACCTTCGACCTTCGACGTTCGACGAATCGGGCGGGCGGCACCGAAGGCGGAGTCAGCAACGGACAACCGATCGTCATCCGCGCCGCGATGAAACCGATCGCCACCACGCTTCTTCCCCAGCCGACAGTTGATCTTGCTGCGGGGACAGAATCTCCCACCAAATACGAGCGCTCCGACTTCTGCCCAGTTCCCCGTGCTGTTCCCATCCTCGAAGCGATGGTTGCCTTCGTCCTCGCCGATGCCCTGCTCGAAAAACTCGGCGGTGACTCAATGGAAGAAATAAAACCGCGCTTTGACTCCTTGCGAAAAGCCACCCTCGAAGACCTGCCGATGGACAACATCCCGCACGTATTTTGGGAATAGTTCATAATGCGTGATGCGTGATCCGTAATTTACGTATCACGCATTGCGCATTACGTACCACCTTTAACCTGCAACTTGTAACCTTCAACCTTCAACCCATGACCCACATCTTCCTCTACGGTCCCCCAGGGACAGGCAAATCCACCATCGGCAAATTGCTGGCGCAGAATTTACGCCTGCCATTCATTGACCTTGACCGCGTCATCGAAACGAACGCGGGCATGTCCATTTCGCAGATCATGGAACGGCAGGGTGAATCCGCCTTTCGTGACATGGAAATATCCGCGCTGAAATCCCTCACCCCCAACCCCTCTCCCCAAGGGAGAGGGGAGTCTGTCGTCGCCCTCGGCGGCGGCGCATTGCTGCGGGATGAAAACCGCGCGTTCGCAGAATCCAACGGAAGCATCCTCCTGCTCATGGCAGAACTGCCGACCTTGCTGGAACGCATGAAAAAAGAATCGGGAAAACGCCCATTGCTGGCAGGTGACTTGAAAGCAAAGCTCACTGCCCTGTTGGAAAAACGCAGCGGACATTACAATTCCTTCCCCCTCAAATTGCACGTGGATGGAAAATCCGCCGAGCAAAACGCGCATGAAGCCCAAATCAAACTTGGCAGACATCACCTCTCCGCGATGGGTGAGTATGACGTAGTTGTAGGTCACGCTTTTAGCGTGACAGATTTACAAAACCCCATCATCGTCACCGATGAAAACGTGGCGAAATTTCATCTCGAAAAGATCCAAACCCTCTTCAATGCCAAATCGGTCATCGTCCCTGCGGGTGAGGAACATAAAAATCTCGCAACCGT
>JAUXWL010000373.1 GCA_030680155.1 Anaerolineales bacterium | reverse complement strand
GCTTGAGATTAAGAGAATCGAGGCGCAGTGTCCAATCTTGCAGGGCGGCGTCGCCGCGAGTCCGCACATCTTTCAAAATGCGAGTCACGGCGGCTTCGGCGGTCAGTCGTTCGCCAAACAATTTTTCGATGTTATCCATCACGCGCGCGCTGACGGGAAACTCATCGGGCGGGGTGCGTCGTAGAATCGTTTGGCGTGCGGTTTGCGGGTCGTATTGTTTCATGGTTATCCTTTCAATGCCGCGAGCATGGCGGTGTAGCGCGGTGGCTCTTCTTCGAAAATGTAAGTGACGGGCGAGACGATGATGCCGCTGCCACCGACGCTGCGAAGTTCAGTGACGGCTTGCGGAAGACGACTGCGCGGCACAACGACGGTGACAGAGTGCCAATCTTGATTCGATTCGCGTGTGACGATGGGGCTGATGGTGGGACCTTGCAGACCGCCAACGGATGTTTCATTGAAAAGTTTGGATGCAATCGCTTCGGGACTCCGCCCGCGCATGTTCGCAATGACGAGGAGATTTTCCTTCGCCCGCATGTGCGCCTCGATGTATTCGAGCAGGCGACGCGCCATTTCCAGCGCCTGCGGATTCGTTTGCAAGGCTTTGCGATTTGCGATCAACGCGGCTTGCGAGGCTTGGATGACTCCATCGCGCAGCGCGCGCAGACGATTGTCTTGCAACGTTTGCCCAGATGAAACAAGGTCGGAGATGATGTCGGCATAGCCGATGGTGGGCGCGGTTTCGAGAGTCCCTTCGGCGGCGATGAGCGTGTGCGGAATGTTCTGCGCGTTGAGAAAGCGCTCGGTGAGGATGGGGAATTTTGTCGCCACTCTCAGCGGACGGTTGAGACTCGCTGCATATTTTTTCAACGAAGAGATGTCGGTGACATCCGTCCATGCTTCGGGGACAGCAAGCATGAGCGCGCATCCGCCGTAGCCAAGTTCATCATGCAGGATGATGATCTCGCCGTTGTCGCCGCGTTTTTCTTCGAGCACGTCAATGCCTGTAATGCCGAAGTCCACGCTGCCATCGCGGACGCTGACCACAATGTCGCTGGGGCGTTGAAAGAGGATGGTCAACTCGGGCAGGGCGGGCATTTTCGCCTGATACTGGCGCGGATTGAGTTTCTGCACGGAGAGTCCGCACTCGGCGAGGAAGTCGAGCGAGTCGTCCATAAGGCGTCCTTTGGAGGGGAGGGAGAGGCGGAGGGATTGGGTCATGGTTGTTCCTTATAAATTATTTTTGATCGCACCATCATCGGTCGGGCTAAATCCCTCGCTCAGTACATGGAAGTCCGCTAAAGCGGACTCGCTATCAGCCCGAAGGGCTTCCACGAACTGAGGCAGGGCTTTAGCCCGCACCGACACAACAAAAAACCCCGACGCAGGGTCGGGGCTTGATGAGGTGAAGTAGGGGTATCTGCTATTATCCGCCTACGGCAGGTACGCGCACATAAACCTCCCGACCATGCGGGGGTTGAATATGATGATGGTGGTGCTTGAGCGCGGACTTCATGATGGGCGGTATTCTATGACGGGGAGGGGAATGAGTCAAGGGGAAATGGGAAATGGGAAAACCGTCCACGAATAAAACCACGAATACTCGAATGGAGTCCGCCCATATTCGTGCATTCGTGACCCATTCGTGGATGGTTTTAAGGAAGTGAATGAGGCAAGGGGAATAACGAAGAAAAAGATTAACGCGAATGCCACGAATAAAGCGAATATACGAATAAAAAATTTGTGTCATTCGCCCATTCGTGCAATTCGCGTTAAAAATGTTTTATGTTTTTCTCCATGCTATAATCCGCCATCGTCATTCTGTCATTGCGAGTGGCGGCGCTCTTCCGTCCGAAGCAATCTCGTATACCGTTGGGGATTGCTTCGCCGCAAAGAGCAAAAGCGCGGCTCGCAATGACGAAATTATATCTGGAGGAACCTGTGCCACGCAAACTCACCATACCCATGCTCACCCTGAGCATTCTCCTTTCCGCCTGTGGAGCGTCCGCAAGTGGCGGAGCGGCTCCCGCCGTCGAAGACTACATCACCGCCCTCGCCGCCAAAGACCAAGCCACTCTCATCTCCAACTCCTGCGCCGACTGGGAAGATGACGCCCTGATCGAACTCGACTCCTTTGCCCTCGTCGAAGTCACCATAGACGGCATGTCTTGTACCGAATCAGGCACGGATGGAGATAAGACTCTCGTGGATTGTCAGGGCAAGTTTCAGATGAGTTACGGAGGCGAACCGCAGGAACTCGATCTCTCCGCCCGCACCTACGAAGTCATCGAGCAAAGCGGCGACTGGCTCGTCTGCGGAGTCCGATAAGACCAGTAAACAGTGGGTCAGTGAACAGTCATCAGTAAAACCACCCCACTGATAACTGTTCACTGATTACTGTCCACTGATAACTGCTCACTGATAACTGTCCACTCCCCATGAAGCTCTTCACCCGCGAAAACCTCCTCGCCCTCCTGCTCTGCCTGATCCTCATCGCCCTCGTCATCTTCACCGCAGACAGCAGCCCCACATGGATCTATCAAGGCTTCTAAATGGCGCTTGAAAATATCTTGATTCTCGCCGCCACCTCGCTCCTCTGGGCGACGATCCTGCGCGACCGCGGGCGGACGTGGTTCATGCTTATCGCCAGCGTCCTCGTCATCTTCTGGCTGCAACCCGCCCTCCCCATCCGCGGCTTCGACTTCTGGACTCCCATCGCCACGCTCGTCCTCGTCGTCCTCACCTGGTTCATCACCGCTGACGACGAAACTCGCACGCAGCGCAAAAACATAATCATTCTTCTCGTCGTTGCAAGCATTGTCCTTTTACTCAACCTGACCCGCTTCAACGCAAACCTCCGAATCTTCACCCCATCCCGCCCACCCCAACTCGAAACGACTCTCTTAATCTTTTTGTTTACAGGACTGACGCTGTTAGCATTATCTCGTCTGACACGTTTCAGCGCTTCTTTCTTAACGGTGGGTCTGGTTCTAACCATCGGGCTTTTCCTGCTCATCAAGATTCCCGCCCTATCGCTCTGGCTTAGTTCCTTCCTTCGCTCACTCACGGGGCAGGATGTTTACGCAGCACGCATTACGGATTTTCGCTGGCTCGGCTTCTCCTATGTCGCCTTCCGTATCCTCCACACCATCCGCGACCGCCAAATGGGACGCCTACCCTCCGTAGACATGGGCGAATACATCACCTACGTCATCTTCTTCCCAGCTTTCACCGCAGGTCCGATTGACCGCTTGGAACGTTTCATCAAAGACCTCCGCGCTCCTTTTATAGGTCTGAACCTTGAAACCTTCTACTCCGCAGGTCAACGTCTGCTTCTCGGCTTATTCAAAAAATTCGTCATCGCCGACGCATTGGCGCTCATCGCCCTGAACGACACGAACGCGCTTCAAGTCACATCCACATT
>JAUXWL010000370.1 GCA_030680155.1 Anaerolineales bacterium | reverse complement strand
GTCAGCGAGTCACGCAATCCAATAAAAAGGGCGAGGGCAAGAAAAACAAGCAGAAGATATTCGCGTTGTAAAACAAGCGATGGTCCGCCTTGCAGGTATTTCAACCCGAAGAGGATGCCGCCTGCAATGGCGGGGAGTTTTCCGAAGCGGCGCATGGCGAAGTAGGTGATGACCATCAGCACGGCAAGGATAAGCAGGTCAAGGATGCGCAGACGGACGGGACCAAAGCCGCTGACGATGCCAAGCAGATAATAGGCGATGTAAACGCCCGGCATTTGAAAATCATAAAAATCACGATAGGGAATTTTCCCGCTTTGCATGAGGAAGACCTCATACAGAAGCGGCGCTTCATCGTGTGTGATGGGCCATTGCAACGAGAATGCCGCCTGTGCGATCAGCAAGGCGGCAAGCAGTATGAGCGCGGCGGCTGAAAATTGGCGCATCAGGTTTATGAAATAAACTCCCCGCCGACGATCTCACGCTCGATCAACTTACGATCTGCTGTGAATTTGAAAACGGCTTCCACACGTTGGAAGCACCTGCCTTCCCCCATCAGCACTTTGCGGGCGTAGTACACGTCGCCGCCTGCTTCATATTCCACGCTGGGATCGTTGTCCAAGTCCACGCGCCCTTCGATGACCTCGCCACAGCGCAGGCATTTGACCGTGAAGGTGTAATAACGTTTTTCAGGTTTTGCCGGAGGGGCGAAAATTTTTTTGAAGAAGTTCATAATTTCCTTTCGACGGTGGACCGTAGACCGCAGACTGTCCATTGTCCACCGTCCACGGTCTGCGCTAAAACTTCCATTTCTTCAAAACATCCATCGCCTTGAGATGGGTCAAGTCCAATTGCAGCGGCGTGATGGAAACATATCCCTGCGCGAGCGCGCCAAAGTCCGTGCCATCCTCCGCCACGCCCGTGGGCGCTTCGCCGCCGATCCAGTAATACGGTTTGCCGCGCGGGTCGGAGCGGACGTCGAGCGCGTCACGATAGACGCGAAGACCTTGTCTCGTTATCATATACCCTTTGAGTTCGGACTCGGGAAGATACGGCACATTGACATTTAAGACGACGCCGTCGGGCAAACCATCCGCCATGACCTGCTCAATGACTCGCTTCGCGACTACGGCGGCAGTTGCGTAGTCGAGTGGACCTTTGTATCCCTCCGGTGAATCCAACGAAACCGCCACGCCCCTCACGCCCGCAATGACCGCCTCCATCGCAGCGGTGACCGTGCCGGAATACGTCACGTCATGCCCGATGTTTGCATTGGGATTGATGCCCGAAACGACCAGGTCGATCTGCTCTGCGATCAAGCCGAGCAGGGGCAAGGCCACACAATCGGAGGGCGCCCCGTCTGAAGCATACGCGGATGTGCCGTCTGCAAGCGTCACTTCCTTCACACGCAAGGGACGTTCCATCGTTTTGACATGCCCCGAAGCAGACCAGTTCCTGTCTGGCGCAAAGACGGTCACTGTACCGAGGTGACGCATCTCCTGCGCGAGTGCGAGCAGTCCGGGGGCGGTTACGCCGTCGTCGTTGGTTACGAGAATATGCATGGGTTGAATTCCGATTTACGATTTGAGATGTTTTGACAGGCTCAACACAAGTTGATTATACCCAGCGCGGTCACAAATTGCGCTTTCCCTCTTCTGAAGTGCGCACGCAAACCATGTCAGGTGACTTGCTCCCTGCGCCGTACCCATTCTGGGCACTTTCCCCGGCGCAGGATTTCCCTCGCAAAACGCCGCCGAGGATGTATGCCCAGACATGGGTACGGCGGCTTGAGCGACTGCCGCTGACAACCTTTGCATGCACACCTTCTGAAGAGGCGCAATTTGCACCCTACGGGCATGATATACCCTACGGGCATGATATGACCGTGGGCATTATGGAACGCCATGCTGTTGGCAAAGAAAACCGCCCTGCCAAAAGCAGGGCGTCATTTGGTTTATGGTCGTTACTACTGTTAGCCAATTCATGTTAATGTGAATAGGGTCTACCGTCCACGGTCTATCGTCCGTAAGACTACACCATTTTGAGAAGGGTCTTGCAGCAGCAATCCCTCTTCGATTTTGTTGCCGGGCATGCCAGCCGCATCCACGCGGGCAATGATTTCATCCAGGGCGGTCTGATTCGGGAAGTCTACTGTGAAATGGCGCAGACCAACCGCATCGGGCGGAGGAGGCGGCGCGCCAACTCCCTGCCAGGTGTTGAGTCCGATGTGATGGTGATATCCACCTGCGGAGACGAACGCCATTTGAAAATCCTTTACGTGCCCCATCACATCGAAGCCGAGGAGTCCGTGATAGAAATCCAGCGCTGCGGGGATGTCGCGCACATGCAGGTGGATATGGCCAACCTTTGTTTCGGGCGGGATGGGCGCATCAAGGCGAGCCTGCCCTGAGCCTGTCGAAGGGTCCTCTTTTAGATGCTTGAAGAGCGCGTCCACATCCAACGGTTCGCGTCCGTCGCTCCAACGTCCATCTGCCCAGCGGGTTTCGTATTTGCCGTCCTTCAATGTCCACGAGCCGTCTTCAGGCGACTCGCAATACAACTCGATGCCGTTGCCTTCGGGGTCATCGAGATAGGTGGTTTTGGTCATCACATGATCGGTGGGAGAATTACGGACTTTCAACGCAAACAACCGCGCCATCGCAATGGCGAGTTCATGGCGGTTGGGGAACAGGACCGCGAAGTGGTACAAGCCGCTGACGCCGCGATATTTTTTCAAGTCCGGCGCTTCGGTGAGGCGCAGCAACTCGCGCCCGCCCGTGCCGAGACCCGCTTTATTGTCGTTGCGCCAGTGGAGTTTGAAGCCCATCGCTTTTTGATAGAACTCAAGCTGATTTTCCAGGCTGGCAACAGTCAAAGCAACATGACCAATTCCCGTGGCGGGATGAATCGAATATTCCTGTTGGGCAGGGGAGTTTGTTTGGGTTGTCATTTTTTACCTCTACTTCTGTAACATTACAGCGCAAAGTCAGGCTCAAAGCCGCCGCCGTTCGCTGCGCGAAGACGCAGTACCCATATCTGGGCATACATACCCATATCTGGGCATACATCCCCGGCGGCGTGTTGCTGGAAAACGCCTGCGCCGGGGAAA
>JAUXWL010000369.1 GCA_030680155.1 Anaerolineales bacterium | reverse complement strand
TTTTATCTGGTCGCACCTTGGCAAACTTCGACACCCCGCCTGAGATTGCATACACTGGTCTCATCAGCAAACCTCCTTTATAGGATGTCTTTATCTTTGCAGAAACTACCTTAAATTACAACTGACATTCTTCCATTGTTTGTTGTAACTTGCGAACATGTTATGCCCCGCTTCATCTTTTTTATGCTAGACTCACGCCACAAAACCATCCAACTATTAGACTATTTGACTACGAGACTATCACACCACCAATGGAAACCCTCTCCTCCGCCCTCGACCCCAACTCCCCCGAATTCAAAGCCAACGCCGAGCACAACCGCGCCCTTGCGCAAGAATTGAAGAAACACCTTGCGGATGTCCGTGAAGGCGGCGGCGAAAAGTACAGCAAGCGACACGAAGAGCAGGGCAAACTCTTCGTGCGCGAACGCATCGAACGCCTGCTCGACCCCGGCGCGCCTTTCCTCGAACTTTCCGCGCTTGCCGCATGGGATATGTACAAAGGCGAAGCGCCATGCGCAGGCATCGTCACCGGCATTGGGCGCATTGCCAACCGCGAGGTGATGATCGTCGCCAACGACGCCACCGTCAAAGGCGGTTCGTATTTTTCGATGACCGTCAAAAAACATTTGCGCGCGCAGCAGGTTGCCGAAGAGAATCATCTGCCCTGCCTGTATCTGGTCGATTCGGGCGGCGCGTATTTGCCCTTGCAGGATGAGGTCTTCCCCGACGCGCATCACTTCGGGCGCATCTTCTACAATCAGGCGCGCATGTCCGCCAAACGCATTCCGCAGATCGCGGCAGTCATGGGCAGTTGCACCGCGGGCGGCGCATACGTCCCTGCGATGAGCGATGAAGCCATCATTGTCAAAGGCGCGGGCACGATCTTTCTTGGCGGACCGCCGCTTGTCAAAGCCGCCACCGGCGAGGATGTCACTGCGGAAGAACTCGGCGGAGCGGATGTCCACACCCGTAAATCGGGCGTGGCAGATCACTTCGCGGAGGATGATGACCACGCGATTGAAATCCTCCGCTCGATAGTCGAGACATTGCCCCGTGGACATGTCCACTCGCATCTCTCCGCGCTGGATGTTGCTCCACCCGAGGAGCCTTTGTACCACGCCGACGAATTGTACGGCGTCCTGCCGAGCACTTTCAAAGAGTCATACGACGTCCGTGAGATCATCGCCCGCATCGTGGACGGTTCCAAGTTCCGTGAATTCAAAGCGCGCTACGGCACAACTTTGATAACGGGATTCGCCCGCATTCACGGCTACCCCGTCGGCATCATCGCCAACAACGGCGTGCTGTTCAGCGAGTCCGCGCTGAAAGGGACGCACTTCATCGAACTGTGCGACCAACGCGGCATTCCGCTCATCTTCCTGCAAAACATCACCGGCTTCATGGTCGGCAAGGAATACGAAACGGGCGGCATCGCCAAAGACGGCGCGAAGATGGTCCATGCCGTGGCAACGACCCGCGTCCCCAAGTTGACGCTGGTGATCGGCGGCTCGTTCGGCGCGGGTAACTACGCCATGGCCGGACGCGCCTACGGCTCGCGCTTTCTGTGGATGTGGCCCAACGCGAGAATCAGTGTCATGGGCGGGGAACAAGCCGCGAACGTGCTTTTAACCATCAAGCAAGATCAACTCGTCAGAGAGGGCAAACCAGCCCTCAGCGCGGAAGAAGCGGAAGAGTTCAAACGTCCGCTGTTGGAAAAATACGAGCGCGAAGGCAGTCCCTATCATTCCTCCGCAAGGTTATGGGACGATGGCATCATCGACCCGGCGGATACTCGTCAGGTGTTGGGGCTGGCGCTGTCAGTTGTGTTGAATGCGCCGGTTGAAGAGCAGAGTTTTGGTGTGTTCAGGATGTAGCCATGTTCAAAAAAATCCTCATTGCCAACCGCGGCGAGATCGCCATCCGCATCATGCGCGCCTGCCGCGAACTTGGCATAAAAACCGTCGCCGTCTATTCCGAAGCCGATAAAAATTCCCAACACGTTCAATTCGCCGATGAAGCCATTCTGCTCGGCGATGCCGCGCCAAAAGATTCCTATTTGAATGCGGATAAACTCATCCGCGCCGCGCTTGACTCGAAAGCGGACGCCATCCACCCGGGCTATGGATTCCTCTCAGAGAACGCCTCTTTCGCCGCCGCAGTTGCTTCTGCCCATTTGACATTTATCGGCCCCTCAGCCGCTTCGATCCGCGCCATGGGCGACAAAGCCGAGTCGAAAATTTTGATGAAGAAAGCAGGCGTGCCGACCGTGCCGGGCTTTGAAGGCTTGGAATCATTCGACGAATTCAAAAAAGCGGCAAGTGAAATTGGCTATCCTGTGTTGGTGAAGGCCGCGGCCGGCGGCGGCGGCAAAGGGATGCGGGTCGTCAACTCGGAAAATGAATTGAGCGAAGCCATTGAATCCGCGAGGCGCGAGGCATTGAATTCCTTCGGCGACGAACGCCTGCTCATCGAAAAATACCTCGCCGAAGCGCATCACATCGAAATTCAAGTCTTTGGCGATAAACACGGCAATCTTGTTCATCTATTTGAACGCGAATGCTCCGTGCAACGAAGACATCAAAAGATCATCGAAGAATCTCCTTCTCCTCTCCTCACCCCAGAACTCCGTGCTAGGATGGGTGAAGCCGCTGTCAATGCAGCCAAAGCCGTCAACTACTTCAATGCCGGAACTGTCGAATTCATCTTTGATCCGAATCCTTCTTCATCCCTCATCCCTCATCCTTCATCCTTTTACTTCCTAGAAATGAATACCCGCCTGCAAGTCGAACATCCCGTCACCGAACTCGTCACAGGTCTTGACCTCGTCCACTGGCAGATTCGCATCGCGGCGGGCGAGAAATTCCCCTTCACCCAAGATGACATCCACCAGCACGGGCACGCCATCGAGTGCCGCGTCTACGCCGAAGACCCCGCAACAGGATTTTTACCCAGCACTGGCAAGCTCTTGCAATTCATCGAGCCGCGCGGACCAGGCATCCGTGTCGATTCAGGCTTTGCCGCGGGCGACGACGTGACCCACTTCTACGACCCGCTGCTGGCGAAGGTGATCGTCCATGCGGAAAACCGCGAAACTGCCATTCAGCGGATGCAGACCGCCTTGCAGGATTTCATCGTCCACGGTGTGGTAACGAACATTGATTACATGCGCGCCGTATTGGAAACCGATGATTTCAAGCAGGGTAAAGTCTCTACCAGGTGGGTGGAACAGAATTTGGAGTCAGGGAGCTTGTTCCCGCAACAGCAAGCTGTTGCACTCCATAAATTGATCGCCGCCGCACTGGCAGATGTGGTCTTCGTTGGCGGCAAGGCACAGCCTGCTGTCTCCAACGAAACCGATCCCTTCAACCCTTGGAAGCAGACGGGGAATTACAGGAATTGATGTCATTGCGAGCCGCGCCCTTGTTCTTCGCGGCGAAGCAATCCCGCTGCTAATTCTCAGATTCCTTCGTCGGGAAGAACACCCTCCTCGCAATGACGATAGTGAGAAATTATGAAAACAACCTTCGACACACATACCATTGAACTCAACCCATCCGATGACGGTTATAACGCCATCATCAATGGGAAGACCGTCAACGTGCAAATCGTCCGCGCGGCGAATGGATGCATGGACTTGCTCATTGACGGACAGCGCATAACCGCGTACGTCTCATCCGATATGGCGAAGCGCTGGGTGACGGTGGATGGGGGCACATCCATGCTCACGAAAACGTCGGGCGCGAAGCAAGGCGTCAGACACGATCATGCCGGGGGATTGATCGCCCCAATGCCGGGTCAGATTCGAAGCGTCTCTGTGGGCGTGGGCGATGCTGTGAAGAAAGGTCAAACCCTGCTCACGATGGAAGCCATGAAGATGGAAATCCGCATTCAGGCATTGAAGGATGGGGTTGTTAAATCGGTTTCGGTTGCGCAGGGGCAGACAGTGGAGCGCGAACAGATTCTGATCGAGATGGAGGATTAGATGGCTGGAAAATTTTTCGATGAATTGGAAGTTGGGATGAAGTTCAAGCACGGCGGGCGCACGGTGACGGAAATGGACAACGTGCTTTTCTCCGCGCTGACGATGAACTCTCAACCGCTTCACCTTAACGAGGATTTTGCTTCTCGTACCGAGTTTGGTCAGCGGCTGGTAAATGGCATATTCACCTTCGGCTTGGTCGTCGGTTTGACCGTGGCAGACCTGACCGAAGGCACCATCGTGGCGAACTTGGGCTACGACAAGATCGTACATCCCAACCCCGTGTTTCATGGCGATACCATTTATGCCGAAAGCGAAATTATTGAAAAACGCGAGTCGAAATCAAGACCAAATGCAGGGCTGGTGAAAATCAAATGCACGGGGAAAAAGCCCGAGGGCACGGTTGTGGTGGAATTTGAACGGACGGCGATGTTCTTAAAAAGATAGTCGAACGTCAAACGTCGAACGTCTATAACCTTTAACTTTCGACGTTTGACGTTTAACCTTTGACAAGGAGCTTTATGCACTCACGACGAGCCCTACTCTACATGCCTGGTGACAACTGGAAGATGATCACCAAATCCATTACATTGGGCGTGGATTCAATTTGCATGGACATGGAAGACGGCACAGCCGTCAACAAAAAAGCCGAAGCGCGCGCCACGATAGCCAAAGCCTTGCAAGAATTGGACTTCGGCGCAAGCGAGAAATTGGCGCGGATTAATTCAGTTGGTTCGGGGTGGGAGAAGGATGATATCGAAGCTGTCCTGCCTTTTCGCCCGGATGGGATCGTGATTCCGAAGGTCGAATCTTTTGAGCAAGTCGAGTGGGCGAGCAGGATCATCGAAGACGCCGAGTTGAAGAATGGCTGGCAGGTCAATTCGATCCGCATATTGATTGGCGTGGAAACCGCGAAGGGAATTTCGAATCTCAAAGAAATTGCGGCACATCCGCGTTTGGATGCGGTCATCTTCGGCGGTGAGGATTTTGCAGCTTCCATCGGGGCAACCCGCACGAAAGATGCAATTGAACTGCTGTACGCACGGCAGGCGGTGATCGTCGCTTGTGCGGCGTTTGACATCCAGCCGCTGGATATTGTCACGATTGATTACAAGGATTTGGAATCTCTGAAACTCGAAGCGGAGTTCGGGGCAAGACTCGGCTTCAGCGGGAAACAGGTCATTCACCCGAATCAGGTTCCGGTGGCGCAGGAGGCGTTCACTCCGTCCGATGAAGCAATTGCGTATGCGCGAAGAATCGTCGAGACGTTTGAAGCCAGTCAAAAAGAGGGCAAAGGCGCGTATTCGCTCGATGGCAAGATGATCGACATGCCGCTGTTGAAGAACGCGCAGAAGGTGTTGGCGAGAGCGGGTCAAAAGGCGGACTGAAGTCCAGACGGGTGAACGGAGTGCAGACTTTAGTCTGCCTGTGTGGTAAAAAAGCGGACTGAAGTCCGCAGTCTGAATTGAGAAATAGAGGTTGGAAATGAAATGGTCCACATCGCCACACCGTCCTCCGCATCTATATATGGATAACGCCTGGTATTTTGTCACGGCTTCCACTCTGAATAAGACGCATATCCTTGCAACGCCTGCACACTTAAACCTCTGGGTGCAAACGCTGAAAACGCTTGCATTGGAATTTAAGATTGTTTTAGCAGCATGGACAATTTTACAGAATCATTATCACATCCTGTTCATGCCTGCCGCTGGGAGAGATTTAAGCGCTTTCATGAAACGCCTGCATGGAATCACTTCCCGTCAATTAAACCTGCTCGATAACCAGCAGGGAAGAAAGGTTTGGTATAGTTATTGGGATACTTGTATCAGGGGAGAACATGATTTTTGGACGCGTTTGAATTACATTCACTACAATCCAGTCAAGCACGGATATGTGGGAAACCCAGAGGATTGGGAATATTCAAGTTACAGGTTTTACTTGCGCGGCAATGATAATGGTTGGTTGAAAGCGTGCGAACAGGAATACCCCGTTCAATCTCTATTTGATGATGATAAGTTTTGAAAATTCATATGGCGCGGACTGAAGTCCGCAGTCCGGATGGGTGAACGGAGCGCAGATTTTAGTCTGCTTGTGTGGTAAAAAAGGCGGAGTGCAGACTTTAGTCTGCCTGTGTGGTGAAAAAAGGCGGACTGAAGTCTGCACTCCGGATGGGTGAACGGAGCGCAGACTTTAGTCTGCTTGTGTGGTGAAAACAGGCGGACTGAAGTCCGCACTCCGGATGGGTGAGCGGAGCGCAGACTTTAGTCTGCCTGTGTGGTGAAAAAAGGCGGACTGAAGTCCGCAGCCCGGATGGGTGAACGGAGCGCAGACTTTAGTCTGCCTGTGTGGTAAAAAAGGCGGAGCGCAGACTTTAATCTGCCTGTATGATAAAAAAGGCGGACTGAAGTCCGCAGTCCGGAATAGGAGCAACCATTGCTATCCATCATATTTGGCCTTGCATCCGCGCTCAGTTGGGGCGCGGGTGATTTTACAGGCGGGCTTGCGGCGCGGCGTGTGGGCGCGTATCGTTCCGTATTTTATGCCGAAGTCGTTGGCGTAATTTTTCTTTTCATCGTTTTGGCATTCGTCGGCGAGCCTCTGCCTGACCGCCGCGCGCAACTCTTCGCGCTGGTCGCTGGCGCATTCGGCACGATGGGGCTGATGCTCTTGTACCACTCGATGACCCTCGGCTTGATGAGCATCGCCGCGCCCGTCTCCGCGCTGCTGGCGGCGGCGCTGCCCGTGGCGGTCGGAATGTTCACCGAAGGCTTGCCCGACTTCCTCACCATTCTCGGATTTATCTTCGCGCTCTTCGCAGTGTGGATGATCTCCCAGGGCGAAGGCGGCGTGACGGATGTCCTTGCGCATCTTTCGGACTTGAAACTGCCCCTGCTGGCAGGCATTGGATTTGGCTTTTACTTTGTCCTCATGCACCAAGCCGCCAGGGATGGCGGTGCGGTCTGGCACATGGTCTTTTCGCGCATGGGAGGTATGGCGCTGATCGTTATCTATCTTTTCGCCGCCCGCTCCACATGGAAGATCGACCTCTCCGCCATGCCGATCATCTCCGTGAATGGGCTGCTCGACATTGGCGGGAATTTCTTCTTCATTCTCGCAGGGCAGGCAGGGCGGCTGGACGTGGCTGCTGTGCTCAGTTCACTCTTCCCCGGCGCAACGGTTTTGCTTGCGTGGGTTTTCCTTAAGGAACGTCTCAACCGCAATCAGTGGATCGGCGTTGGCGCGGCGCTGGTGGCGATCATTTTAATGACAATATAACATTACAGCGCAAAGTCAGGCTCAAAGCCGCCGCCGTTCGCTGCGCGAAGACGCAGTACCCATATCTGGGCATACATACCCATATCTGGGCATACATCCCCGGCGGCGTGTTGCTGGAAAACGCCTGCGCCGGGGAAA
>JAUXWL010000405.1 GCA_030680155.1 Anaerolineales bacterium | reverse complement strand
TTGCTATAATCACAACATGATGCAGAAAATTCCACTTGTCATCGGTATTGCGGGCGGGTCAGGCTCGGGGAAAACGACAGTTGCAAATGAAATCTTAAACAGGGTTGGGGCAAGTCGAATTGCCTATCTTCAACAAGATTCATATTACAAAGACCTTACCGGGCTGGACCCTGCCCAGCGGGATGAAGTCAATTTCGACCATCCCAACTCGCTTGAAACCGAATTGATGATCGAGCACATCGCTTCGCTGCGGGACCTTCAACCTGTCCAGGTGCCCATCTACGATTTCACCACTGACAGCCGCACCGGCGAGACGTTTATCGTCCACCCACAGAATGTGATCCTGGTCGAGGGCATATTGATTTTCGTTGACCCGAATCTGCGGAAAATGTTCGACGTAAAGATTTTCGTGGACACCGATTCAGACATTCGATTCATCCGCCGCCTCAGCCGCGACATCACCGAGCGCGGACGCAGCACCGAATCAGTGATTCATCAATACCAGACTACCGTCCGCCCGATGCACCTGGAATTCGTGGAACCATCCAAGCGATATGCGGATGTCATCATTCCAGAAGGCGGGCACAATGTCGCGGCGCTGGATATGGTCGTTGCAAGAATAGAAACCCTGCTCAAATAGTTGATACGCCACGGAGAAAACAAATTCAACTCTGTGGCTAATAATTTTTAATACACAAACCAATCAAGGAGAGAATAATGACAAAAAAATGGAGCGCCCCGCCCGCAATGCAGATCGACCCGAAAAAGAAATACACCGCCCGCATGGAAACCGACAATGGCACGATGGTGATCGAATTATTCGCAGACAAAACCCCTGTCACCGTAAATAGCTTTGTCTTCCTCGCGCGCGAAGGGTTTTATGACGGCATCATCTTCCACCGCGTGATTGGCAACTTTATGGTGCAGGGCGGCGACCCAACGGGAACCGGCCGCGGCGGACCGGGCTATAACTTTCAGGATGAATTTCACCCCAGCCTGAAACACAGCAAGCGCGGCATCCTTTCGATGGCGAATGCAGGGCCGGGCACGAACGGCTCGCAGTTCTTCATCACCCACGGGCCGACCCCCCATCTCGATAACCGCCACTCCGTCTTTGGTCAGGTGATCGAAGGCGAAGATGTGTTGATGTCCATTCCCGAGCGCGACCCGGGCAACGTCAACGCGCCGGCAGTGAAGATCATCCGTGTCACCATCGAAGAAAGTTAAAAAGTTACAAGTTGGAAAGTTGAAAGGTTCAAAGGTTGCGACAAAAAAAGGCGTAAAAAGTAAAAAGAAAAA
>JAUXWL010000357.1 GCA_030680155.1 Anaerolineales bacterium | reverse complement strand
GATCTTTGCCATGTTACATTCTCCTCTATGTATTTTTATTTTTCAGATTTGATACTTTATTTCAAGACCGTGGACGGTAGACGATAGACCACGGTCAACGGTCCGCCGTCCATCGTCCAACTACGGCATCATCTCAGCCATGTCCATCACGTCTTCGTAGCGGCGCCCGTCCATACCCGGCATACGGCGCACACCATCATGGACACCACGTGTCATCGAGATCTGTCCCGTGCGCACCATTTCCACGATGCCGATTGGACGCAGAAGTTCGATCATGCCTTCGATCTTATCTTCCGTGCCGGTGATCTCCACAACCACCGAGTCGGGCGCCACATCCACGATGCGGGCGCGGAAAATTTCCGCCAGCCCGTTGACTTCGGCGCGGCGTTCGGGAGAGATCCGCACCTTGATCAGAGCCAGGTCACGGGTCACGACAGGTTGATGCGTCACATCCTGCACATCGATCACATTGACCAGTTTGTACAGGTTCGCCTCGATGCGGTGCGCATCCACATCCCCATTCGGGCAGTCCACCACCACGGTCATGCGCGAGACATCGGGGTTCTCCGTGCGCCCCACCGCCAGCGACTCGATATTGAAGTTACGGCGGCGGAACAAAGACGCCACCCGATTTAACACGCCAGGTTTATTTTCAACTAATGCGATAAAGATGTAATTCATTCTTTCTCCTTATCCTCTCCCCTGCCCCTCTCCCAGTGGGAGAGGGGTTTGGGGTGAGGGATTTTATGCTTTCACCGGTCTGCGGATCATCTCATGCAGAGCCGCCCCTGCGGGAACCATCGGATAGACCGCATCTTCCATCTCCACGCGGAATTCCAACACGGTGGGACCTTTGATACTGCGCGCCCACTCAATCGCCTCTTGCACTTCCTCGCGCCTGGTGACACGCTTCGCGGGGACTCCATGCGCCTCTGCCAGCTTGACAAAATCAGGCGCGAGCATGTTCACCGCGGAGTAGCGTTTCTCAAAGAAGAACTCCTGCCACTGACGCACCATGCCGAGGAAACTATTGTTCATGATGGCGACCTTCACATTCGCGCCTTCTTGAACTGCCGTGGTCAATTCCGCTGCCGTCATCTGGAAACCACCGTCACCAGCCACTGCCCAAATCTCCTGATCTTTTGCCGCGAACCACGCGCCGATGGCAGAGGGCAGACCAAAGCCCATCGTCCCTGCGCCGCCCGAAGTGATCCAGCGATTCGGCTGATCCAATTGATAGTATTGCGCCGTCCACATCTGGTGCTGACCAACATCCGTCGTCACAATCGCGCCGCCGCCCGTCGCTTTCCAAATGTCGCCGATCAGATGCGCTACATACAACTTGCCATCATCCTCCCAGTTCATAATGGAGCGTGAATCGGCTTCGTTCTTCCAACCGTTGATTTCCTGCTTCCACTCGTCATGGTCGTATTCGTCCACCAGCGGAATCAGATCGCTCACCACGGTCTTCACATCTCCCACCAGTGGACAATCAACAAATACATTTTTATGCACTTCAGACGGGTCAATTTCGATGTGAATCTTCTTCGCCTTTGGCGCGTAGGTCTTCAACGTGCCTGTCACCCGGTCATCAAAGCGCATCCCAAAAGCAAGGATCAAATCGGAGTTCTGAATCGCCATGTTCGTGTATGCTTCACCGTGCATGCCCATCATGCCGAGGCTCAATTCATGCGAAGCAGGGAACGCGCCCAACCCAAGCAAGGTACTCGCCACCGGCGTCTGCGTCTTGACCGCAAACTGCATTAACGCCTCCTCCGCCTTGGAAACGATGACACCATGTCCGCACAGGATGATGGGCTTCTTCGCCTTCTCGATCAACGCCACAGCATCATCCAACAGATTGCGCGGCGAACGCGTCACAGGCTGATAGCCGGGCAGTTTCACTTCATCGGGGTACACAAACTCACAAGACTCCACCTGCGCGTTCTTGCAGATGTCCACCAACACAGGTCCCGGCCTGCCGCTTTGGGCAATATAAAACGCCTCACGGATCGTCGCCGCAATATCCTCGGCACGGGTCACCAGGTAGTTATGCTTGGTGATGGGCAGGGTAATGCCGGTTACGTCCACTTCCTGAAACGCATCCCCGCCAATCAAATGCGCGGCGACCTGTCCCGTAATGAATACGACAGGAACCGAGTCCATCATCGCCGTGGCAATGCCCGTCACCAAATTCGTCGCGCCCGGTCCCGAGGTCGCCATCGCCACACCGACTTTCCCCGAAGCGCGCGCATATCCATCCGCCATGTGCGCGCCGCCCTGCTCATGCCGCACCAACACATGATGGATCGGATAATTCAACATCGCATCATAGATTGGCATGTTCGCCCCGCCCGGGTAACCGAAGACCACTTCCACGCCTTCGCGCACCAGACATTCCCAAAGAATTTCTGCACCTTTTAGTTTCATTCTCGCTCCTTGAATTTCGACCATGGACGATTGACCATAGACCATGGCTGATTATCTATAGTCAATCGTCTATCGTCCGCCGTCAGTACTTAGGACCGCACCCGTATCGGCGCTGGTGACAAAATACGAATACCGCTTCAACCACTTCGATGTGACCTTGGACTCAAACTTCGGCAGCGCCTCAAGCCGACTCTGAATCTCCGCCTCGCTCAACTTGACGTTCAGGCTGCGTGCCACCAAATCAATTTGGACGACATCCCCAGCTTTGAGCGCCGCAATCGGACCGCGTGCCGCCGCTTCAGGCGAGACATGCCCAATGCACGCGCCGCGCGTCCCGCCGCTGAAACGTCCATCGGTGATGAGCGCGACCTTGTCGCCAAGTCCCTGCCCCATGATGGCAGATGTGGGCGAGAGCATTTCCTGCATCCCCGGCCCGCCTTTGGGACCTTCATAGCGCACGACGACACAATCCCCTGCCTTGACCTTGCCCGCCAAAATTCCCGCCATCGCTTCATCCTGCGATTCAAAAATCACCGCGGGACCTTCAAACTTCATCATCGCTTCGCTCACGCCGCCAACTTTCACCACCGCCCCATTCGGCGCAAGGTTGCCAAACAAAATAGACAACCCGCCGCGCTTGGAATGAGCATTTTCATAACTCCGAATGACATCGTCATCTTTTATTTCAGCATCTTGAATCGATTCCCCCAGCGTTTTGCCAGTGACCGTGATGCGGTCGAGATGCAGCATCCCCGTCCCCCGCTGGACTTCATTCAATATCGCAGGGATTCCGCCCGCGCGATGCACATCTTCCATGTGCCACTTGCCGGCAGGACTCACCTTACAGATGTGCGGAACCTTATCTGCCACAGCGTTGATGCGTTCCAGCGGATAGTCCACGCCTGCTTCGTTCGCCAGCGCCAGCGTATGCAGCACCGTGTTGGACGAGCCGCCCATCGCCATATCCAATGCAAAGGCATCGTCAATGGCATCAGCGGTGACGATGTCTCGCGGCTTGATGTCGCGTTCGATCAAGGTCATGATCTGCGCCGCCGCCTGCTTCGCCAGTGCTTCGCGTTCGGGCGTCTTCGCCAGCGCGGAGCCATTGAACGGCAGAGCCAAACCAAGCACTTCCATCAGACAGTTCATCGAATTGGCAGTGAACATGCCAGAACACGAACCACAGGAGGGACAGGCAAATTTTTCCAAAATGGATAAACGCTTTTCATCGATCTTCCCCGCTGAAAAAGCGCCCACGCCTTCAAAGACAGAGATCAAGTCAATCGTCTCGCCATCTGGAGTCATCCCCGCTTTCATCGCGCCGCCAGAGACAAAGATGGTCGGTACGTTCACGCGCATCGCCGCCAGCAACATGCCCGGCACGATCTTGTCACAGTTCGGGATGCAAACCATCGCGTCGAATCTATGAGC
>JAUXWL010000403.1 GCA_030680155.1 Anaerolineales bacterium | reverse complement strand
TGTATCTTCTCAAAAATTGGGGGGAGAGTTTCTCAGCCCCACGACCCACCGAGGTTGAGTTCACGAGCGCGTTTCGTCACCAGAATGGACATTGGCGGAATCTGATTCGTTCCGGAGACACGATCACGAATATAGGCATGGAAACTGATGCCCAATTTCCTGGCGGTGTCAGCCAGAGTCATGAAAGTATCCCAGGCTTGTAAACCCAGTTGGGTGCGCGGACCGAAACTCACATCGCGTTTTCGCACGCGCTGTCGAACCGCCAGTTCAGATGCATTGTTGTGCAGAGGCAGTTCGGGATGTTGAAGTACCAGCAGTAACGACGTCTTCTTGGCGCGGGTTTTTGCAATGCGCTGATCCAGATCGTGATAGCCTGTCTCAGTTGCGAACAGGGTATCGAATTGGCTTTCCAACTGCTTGCGTTCTTTCGTAGTGGGCTTTTCACGGTACGCCAACAACTGATCGTAATACTCCCAATAAAGTTTGCGGAAGTCTTCCAGTTGCTGGCGATGGAGAGCGATGACCGGTTCCAGCTTCGTGTAAGCCCGTCCATCGTGAACCCAACACAGCATTATGGCGCGCGTCAGCCAGTGAAACACCGACGCGTCATCGCATACCAGCGTATCCACGATCGGAACGCCTTTTTCCGCATGGTATGCCGCGACCGCTGCCGCACCCAGAATCGCCGTGCGTTGCTGGGTGTTCAAATTTGGCAAAGCCTCATCCAATCTTTTTACAAAGGCTGCCTCCTCCCAGACTGTGTCACTCCGCCACTTCGGTAGAACTTCGCGGGCTGCTTTCGAGAACGCAACCTTCTCCAGATACCCATAGGCTTCCTCGTTCAGCAGGAAGATCCGCTTGCGCCCCTGCCGCAGCACATCCAAGGCGGTCAAGCGGTCTGCTTTTGGACGCGTATGATAGGAGCTATACACCGGGTTGCAGACCACCTGGCAGTGTTGCCTTTGTCCATTCACCCGCGTTTCGGTGTGGTCGCTTTGCTGCCACGGACTACTGTACAGTCCCGCCTCGTATACCGCTTCACTCTCCGCGTGAAAATCCGCTTGCTTTTGGATCAGCAGATCGGACACTTCCCCTTTTGATATCTGCACCCCCATGTTCTCTAGGAATTCCCTGATCTTTGGCTCGCTCGTCCCCACTCCAAAATACATGGTCAGGATCAGACTCTTGATCCCCGGCCCAAACTGCCCGCCATACCCCGCAGGCAGTTGCGCCAGATACGTCTTGCGCTTCGACGCCGAGTAGTATTTCTCTTTGTAAAACAGCACATTCGCTGTTCGGATTTCAATATCCTGCACCACGACCTTCTCGCAGCCTTTGTATTCCGCGTCCGCTGGTAACTGCTGCGCGTCTACTTTCAGGATTTCTTCCCGGTCAATCCGCACTTCGACTTTCTTGCTCTTCTTATGCCTCGTTCGTTTTTTATGCCGTTCTGTCTCTGACGAGTGGTCTATCTTTGGCAATGGCGCTTTATTCCCTTTGATGTCCGGTTTCCCTTGTTCTCCCTTTAGCCGGTTGACCTCATCCCGCAAACGTTGATTTTCCACCCGCAACTCTCGTACCTCGCGGCTTAGTTGCTCCACCATGTTCAATAGCCGCTTCACTAATTCGCGAGCGTTCTCTTCCTGGATTGCGTTCAGTTCAATATCTTCAAACATGCTGGTGTTAGTTTACCCGTTTATCTTTGTTTCGGGAGTATCCAATTATTTCCGGCTCATCCCCCAGTTTATTGAGATGATACGATTTTTTCAAACATCGCGCTTGAATCTTATATCTATGATTACGCAGCGCGCCACTTGGGAGATTCATTCGTAAAAGACTATCTGGACAAACTCGACACCCTCAGCAAATGGGTGGTTATCCCAAAACTTATCACAGGCAGGGAACTATCCCGCCGTCAACATTGGTACGGGCTGCTGAAACAATTAATAAAGACTCGCAACGCCATCACTCATCACAAATCACTCGATCTGCCATCTCCGCCAGCCTACGATCTCATAAAGAAACAGGATCATTCGTCCAGTGAACTTCATGAAGCGGCAATTCAATCTATTCCCCTGTTACGAATACTTGCTGATAAAATCAGTGAGAATGACCCCGAGGAAGCTCCATGGGTTCAAGCATACCTATCCTAATTTACACACATACACCCGGAGGAAAATATGAGCTATCAAAAGATTGTCATCACAGGTAATTTAGGGCGCGACCCTGAAATGCGTTACACCCCGTCTGGTCAGGCAGTTACCAGTTTTTCCGTTGCCGTCAACGAATCATATACCAATGCGAATGGCGAGAAGGTAAAGAAAACCATTTGGTTCCGCGTGACGGCATGGGGAAAACAGGCAGAGATTTGCAATCAATACCTCAAAAAAGGACAGCAAGTTCTTGTGGATGGACGCATGAGCGCCGATCCCAACACCGGCGGACCAAAAATCTGGACAAAACAGGATGGAACCGCTGGCTCCTCCTTTGAGATTACCGCCCAAACCGTGCGCTTCCTCTCCTCTCGCGCCGACGGCGACAGCGGCCCCATGGTCGGCGGTGGCGGCGGCATGGAAGGGGCGGAGATGCCCCCCGAAGACGACATTCCGTTCTAGGCAGCCAACTGTCCCGCAGGGTGACGCGAATTTGAATTCGCGTCACCCTGCGGGATGTTTTGTAGGATACCCTCATGACCACTCC
>JAUXWL010000341.1 GCA_030680155.1 Anaerolineales bacterium | reverse complement strand
TTTCCCTCGCAAAACGCCGCCGAGGACGGCGGCTTGAGCGACTGCCGCTGACAACCTTTGCATGCACACGAAGATTCTGCGCAGCACCGCAAGACCTGCCCTGAGAGACTGTTTCTTAACTCGTAGGCAAAGACCCTAAAGGTTTCCCATGGTTACGAAAACGCCGTTTTGTGGACGCTTTTTTGCAAATGATGGTTCTGTTTTGCGGCGAAAACCTTTAGGGTCTGACTTAAGAAACGCTCTCTGAGTGGATCGAAGGGTTTATCTTGCCTGTCGCAAAATGAACCCTCTGCGAGGACAAGTTTTTGCGGTACGAACCGCGCTATGAACTTCCTGCCTGTAAGGAGACGCCCCCATTCTGTGGTAGCTCTCATTGAGATCAATGAAATAGCCAATGACAAACCTTTTTCTTGAAGCCCTTAATCGTTTGAGAATAGCCATTAACTCCGGGAACAGTGAATCCCGCGAGTATGCTGCGTTTATAGACTGGCTGCGCGTGGAAATGGGACCGCGTTTTGCCGGTCTCTTTGTTCGGGGCAGGGCAGAGGGGCGTTTTTATCTATCGGGATGCAATGGGTTGGAGGAATTGCCGAAAAATCGGGAACTGTCCATGGATGCCGATCCCTGGATGTGGTTTCAGGATCAAGGGGTTAACATCCCGAATGGGGAGCGGTTTACCCTGCCGATCGAACTGCGTGGAGAGCTTCTCGGCCGGCTGGCATACGTCAGCGCTCGCAGGGGAAAAAAGTTGACGGAAGAGCAGCTGCTCCTCAATCAGGCGCTCGTCTGTCTTGTTCCTGTTTTGTCCATTAATCAAATCATGGATGTTGCGTCCCGCGAAGTTGTCGAATATGCGCTGCGTTTGGTGGAAGAGCGCTACCGCTCGCTGGTTGAAAAAATGCCGATAGTCATGTATCTGGATGAAGCGGATGAATTCGGCACAAGCATCTACATCAACCCGCAGGTGGAGAATTTGCTGGGCTATTGGCCGTCAGATTTCGAGAAGGACCCTCATTTGTGGCAGAAGATCGTCGTCCCCGAAGACCTTGAACGCGCGTTAGCCGCGATCGCCGCTACACTGGAAAATGACCGTGCCATTGATGAATACCGCGTTATTGCGCGGGATGGGCGGATCGTTTGGCTGCGTGATACGTCTGTGGTGGTTCGGGATGAAGCCGGCAAAGCCATGTATATTCAGGGTTTTATTGAGGATGTCACCGAACAGAGACGGGCGGAAGAAGAGTCCAGGACGAGTGAAAGCCGCTTCCGCGCGTTGATCGCGAACGGATTGGATTACATTTCCCTGTTGGATGTGGGAGGGAAATTGCTTTGGGAAAGCCCTTCCGCCTCCAATATGCTGGGATATCAATATAACGAATTCATCGGGCGGAATCTCTTTGAATTAATTCACCCGGACGACCAGGCATGGACCAAACAATATTTTGCGGAAATGGTCGCCGAACCGGGCAGCCGCCGCACCGGCAAATTCCGTATGCTTCGTTCCGATGGGTCCTGGCTCTGGGCGGAGGCGATTGCCAGCAACTTCCTGCGCGAACCGAGCGTAGGCGCAATCGTGATTAACTATCGTGATGTTACGGAACGCAAACAAGCTGAAGATTCCCTGCGTGCGAGCGAGGAAAAATACCGCACATTTATCGAGCAAATGCCGGCAGTTGTGTATGTGGATACATTGGACGGGAAAGGCACCACAATATTCGTCAGCCCGCAGGTGGGGGAGTTATTGGGCATTACAGTGGAAGAATGGCTGAAGAGCGACCTTGATACATGGGCTGATCTGCTGCACCCGGAAGATCGCCGCATGGCGCTGGAAGAGTACAAAAAACTCACACAGCCCGGGCAGGAATTTGATATTGAGTGCAGAATAATCAGACCCGATAAACGGTTGGTTTGGATTCAGGATAAGGGCAAGGTGTTGCGGGATAGTTCAGGTGATCTATACCTGCACGGTGTGATGGTGGACATTACCGAGCGCAAACTCCGTGAGCGGGAATTGCAGGCGGAAGCCATGCTTGCCCAGGCATTGGGTGAGACGCTTGAGCTATCCCCCCTGTTGGAGCGGTTATTGGATGCCGCCCGCCATGCCATCCCTGCCGCGGATAAGGGCAGCGTCATGCTTATGGAGCCTGACGGTGGTCTGCGCATCCATGCCTTGAGCGGATATATCGACCAGCGCCTGAAGGGTATTACTTTCTTCGACGGTACGGGATATGCGATTCGTGCAGCCCGGAAAAAAAGACCAATGTTGTTTTCCAATGTGCATGCCGACGATGCCCTTCGTTATGATGGCGGCATCGAGGATGCGCAGGATATCAACAGCGCCATTGTCGCGCCGATGTTGATCCAGGAACGGCTGATTGGCATCATTTCCCTCGATGCGCGCGATAATGATGCTTTTACCGGGGAAGACCTGCGCCTGTTGGTCAAGTTTGCCACATCGGCCGCGTTGATCGTGGACCGCTCCCGCCTGTTCGATGACACCCAGAAACGGCTGGCGGAATTGAGCGTCCTGCATCAGTCCAGCCAGAGCCTGTTGGTTACGGGCTTTGATGCTGAGGCCACATACGCGAGCCTGCATGAAGCCGTGGCGCGTGTGATGCCCTGTGATGCGTTTGTGATCGTGGTGGAGGATGAAGCCGACGGTGATTACCATGCGGTCTATCGCTACGATAGGGGCGCGCAGTATCCTAATGACCGTGTGCCGCGCGGAGCAGGTTTGAGCGGACAGGTCATTTCACAAGGCAAGACACTGCTTGTGGCGGATTATCACGAGCGGGAGGATGTGCAGGCCGTGCATTTTGGGGATGTAGAGCATGTCCATTCCATTCTGGCAATTCCCCTGAAACGCAGCGGGCGTACGTTTGGCATGATCTCTGCCCAGTCCTATGAGATTGGTGTGTATGCCGAGAGTCATCGCGAAGTGCTTGAAACCATTGCCGCGCAGTTTGCCTCCTCCATCGAGACCGCCCGCCTGTTTGAAGAGACCCAGCGCAGGCTGCGAGCGCTTGAGTTATTGCAAACCGTTTCAGCCGCCTTGCGGCAGGCACACACAATTGAAGAGATGCTGCCCATCTTTGTCAAGAATGCCGCGCGCGCGGTGGGGGCGCAGGTTGGTTCCATCTATCTGCGCGAGGCGTCCAGCGGCGATTGGGTCTCGCATGGGTGGGTGACGGCTGAAGGGAATTGGACTCCAGGCACGCTCGAGCTGAGGCACAAGCCCGGGGAAGGCGTAACAGGCAGGGTCGGGGAACGAGGCGAGGTATACGTCATCGAAGACTGGCGCACCGATCCAATGGTCATGGCATTGGCTGGGGAAATGGATGATCTTGCTGGTCTCTACAGCGGCATCTCCCTGCCATTCCATGCAGAACATGAGGTGGTCGGCGTCATGCACATTTGGTATGAGAAACGGCACGTGATTTCCGAAAACGAAAAGCACATGCTGATCGCCATTGCGGATATGGCGGGCAATGCGCTCCAGCGCGCGCGCCTGCATGAAGAGACGAAACTGCAATTGAAACGGTTGACCGTCTTGCGGGATATTGACCGCATCATCGCCTCGAGTTTTGACTTGAAAAATATCTTGAATATCCTGCTCAAGCATACAACCGAACAATTGAATGTGGACGCGGCCAATATTTTGCTTTTCAATCCGCATACACAAATGCTCGAACATGCGGCGGGACACGGTTTTCGCTCCAAGTTGCAATCGCAATTGAAACTGCATCTTGGAGAAAGCCTGGCAGGCCGGGCGGCGGTGGAACGCAAGGTAATCGCCGTTCCCTCCCTTGAGGCTGTCAAAGAAAATATTTCCGATTCAGAATTACTGGCTGGCGAGGAATTCAAATCCTATTACGCCCACCCGCTCATTACCAAGGGCGAGATCAAAGGCGTGATGGAAATTTTCCACCGCGCCCCGCTCCACGTCACCCTTGATTGGTTGAACTTCTTTGAAACGCTGGCGGGGCAGGCTGCCATCGCCATTGACAATGCGAACCTGTTTGAAGACCTCGAACGCTCGAGCCTCGAATTAATTATGGCATACGACAAAACCATCGAAGGCTGGTCGAAGGCGCTGGACCTGCGTGACCGTGAAACCGAGGGACATACCCGCCGCGTCACCGACCTGACCTTGAAACTGGCCGAGCAATTTGACTTGTCTCCCACTGAAATTGTTCACCTGCGGCGCGGCGCACTCCTGCATGATATTGGCAAGATCGGTATTCCAGACCATATCCTGCTCAAGCCCGGCAGCCTTACCGAAGAGGAATGGTTCATCATGCGCCAGCATCCGCAATTTGCCTACGACATGCTCGCCTCGGTGGAATATCTCAAGCCCGCCCTCGACATTCCCTATTGTCATCACGAAAAATGGGACGGCTCCGGCTACCCGCGCGGACTCAAAGGCGAGCAGATTCCCCTGGCTGCGCGCATCTTCGCTGTCGCCGACGTTTGGGACGCGCTCACCAGTCATCGTCCCTACCGCCTCGCATGGACGAAGGATCAGGCGCTCGAATACATCCGTTCGCAAACAGGCAAGCACTTCGACCCCAAAGCAGTGGAAGCCTTCTTCAAGGTGGTTGGGAAATAAAAACCATTCGAACCTTCCTGTAGCGCGGACTTCAGTCTGCGATGCAAGGCAGACTAAAGTCTGCCCTACGATTGTTGGCCTACCCAAAAACTGCCAACTCCAGCGGCGGCAAGTTCATCCCTTCGTGTGGAATGAACTCGCATTCACCGTGCAGGATTCTTTTTCTGGTCAGTGAGTATTGCTCTGCCACACGCAGGGGGATACTCTGTTCATGCTCGGAGAAGTTGGCAAAGATGACGATCTGCCCATCCACATGTGGACGACTGAAGGCCAGCACATGCTCGTTCCCGGTGTGGATGACCTCCAACTCGCCTCCTGCCAACGCCGGTAGCTGCTGACGTATCCCTGTCAGTTTTTTCAGCCCCTGATACACCCGTCCCTCAATTGTGTTCGCGTCGTTCCGTTTTTCGTATTGCTCCCAATCTGCCTGCGGACGATGCGCCCAGCGGCTGTCGCGCGCGTGGGCGGGGTCGTCGCGGTAGGTGTAGTCGTTGAGCGTGCCGATCTCATCGCCGAGATAGATCAGCGGAATTCCGCCCGCGGTGAGGATGATGCCATGAATGAGCAGGATGCGGCGGATGGCAAGTTCCACTTCCGCTTCGCCTTCTTCGTTTAGCGCTTTTTCCAAGCCCGCCAGTGACGCGCACGTCCCGCTGATACGGCAATCGCCTGTGACGGGGTTCTCCTGAAACGGAAGTCCGCGCGCGAAACTGCCTTCGAAACGCCCGCGGTAGAACTCGTTGAGAAAGCGGCGGTGGTCGTAACCGTTCATGCCGAGCATGGCGGCGTCTTCATCAGAGAATGTCCAGCCGATGTCGTCATGCACACGGACGTAGTTGACCCAGGCCGTCCCAGGGTGGATTTTGAAGCGCGATGCCAGCGCTTGTGAAAGCAAATCCACTTTGCGGGTGGCGAGCGAATTCCACAGCAGCGCCATCAACAGTGGGTTGTAGGAAATTTGACATTCAGCCGGGGAGATGTACGCCACTACATCATCAGGGTGGACAATGGCTTCGGATTTGAAGATCAGCGCAGGCGCGGCGATGCGGGCTACCGCATTGAAGGCTTGTATGAGCGTGTGGGCCTGGGGCAGGTTCTCACAATTCGTGCCCATCTCCTTCCAAATGAAAGCCACCGCGTCGAGGCGCAACACTTCCACGCCCTGGTTGGCCAGGAAAAGCATCTCCTCCGCCATACGATTGAAGACGGCGGGGTTGGCGTAATTCAAATCCCATTGATACGAGTGGAAGGTTGTCCAGACCCAGTATTGACCCTCACCCCCATGCTGAGGGCTTCCCCCAGCCCCGCTCCCAAAATGGGCGAGGGGAGTAAATGCTCCCGCGTGTTCTTCGGGAAATATTTCCCTGAGATTCTGCTCATAGCGGTCGGGCATGTCCCGGCTGGGGAAGATGCGGTAGAAACCCATGAAATCTTCATCGCCCGCTTTAGCGCGTTCCGCCCACAGATGTTCATCCGAGGTGTGATTGAAAACCAGATCAACGACAAGGCTGATGCCTGCCTGACGCAGTTCACTCGCGAGCGAAGTCAATTGTTCCATCGTGCCCAGCGGCGGATGCACCTCGCGATAACTGCTGACCGCATAGCCGCCGTCATTCTCGCCATTCGGCGACTGGAAGAGCGGCATGAGATGCAGGTAGGTCAGACCGAGTTCCTTGAAATAGGGGATCTTCGATTTCACGCCTTCAAGTGTGTCGGCGAAACGATCCACGTAACACACGCCGCCGAGCATTTGATGCGCTTGAAACCAGTTCGGATTTTTCTCGCGCGCTGTGTCGAGATTGCGCAGGTCAGACGAACGCTCGAACCACGAACGCGCGATGCTGGTCAACAGGTCTTCAAGATGAAAATAAAAATCATACTGGTTGTTGTAAATTTCAAAATATAAATTGAATAACGCAGGAAAGTGTTTGTGCAGGCGCGCGGTAAACTCCTGCCAGCCCTGTGCGTCTTTGGCAATCTGCCGCTGCAAGGTTTGTTCCATGCGCGGCAGGATGCGCTCGAGCGATTTGCGCGCCTCGCGTTTAAGTTGGTGTAACGGCATCATGATTGTGCTTGCAGGGCCTGCTCCGCGAGTGCAATCGCGCCCAGAATGCCTGAGCGATTTCCCAGCCCGGGCGAGACGATGTACGACTCGATATTTTCAAGGATGACGGGGGACTGAATGTAGCCATTGAGATAGTCCCGCGTCTTTGTCTGGACCTTGGGCATGAGATGTGGAAGTGAGCCTACGCCCCCGCCGACGATGATCCGCTGCGGCGAGAGAGTCAGTGAATAATTGGCAAGCGCCTGGGCGATGTAATCCGCTTCGAGATCCCAGGCAGAGTGGTCTTGCGGAAGCGTGCCGCCGCGCTGTCCCCAGCGTTTTTCGATGGCGACGCCCGAAGCCAGCCCTTCCAAACAATCACCATGAAAGGGACAAATGCCTTCAAAGGGGTCTTTTCCCATGTCGTGTTTTACGGTGATGTGTCCCATTTCAGGGTGGATCAATCCGTGCAGGAGATTCCCTTCGACATACGCGCCGCCGCCAACCCCCGTCCCAACAGTGAGATAGATGAAGGTTTTCAGCCCCTGTGCCTTGCCCCAACGCCATTCACCCAACGCCGCGCCGTTGACGTCTGTATCGAAGGCAATGGGAATGTCGAATGCGGAGGATACCATGCAGACGACATCTGCATGTGACCAGCCTGGCTTTGGAGTGGGCAGGATGTGTCCGTAGGTTGGTGAAGCAGGGTTCGGGTCCAGTGGACCGAAACAGGCGAATCCAATTGCGGTGAGTTCGCCGAAATTTTCTTCCTGTTGCTTGAAGAAGTCCAGCGCCTGCCCCATCGTTTCTTCGGGGGTGGTGGTGGGGAAGCGGGCCTCCGCGCGGATATCGTTCGGCCCCGTGCCGATGGCGCAGACGAACTTCGTCCCGCCGCCTTCGATGGCGCCGTAAAGGGGATTGTTGGTTTTCATGTATGTTTTTGCAGCCAAAGATAGGAATAGGGGGGAAACGTCAACTCGTTGGCGATTGTAGTTTGGTGTGCGGCGAACAGGTCAAGGTAGCTTCCCTGATGTTCCTGGGGGATGCGGATGCATTGTGCGGCATCACTCAGGTTGTTCAGGATCAACATGGTGTCCGCGCCGTGCTGACGGATGTAGGCGGCCACATGCGGGTTACCCGCATCCACCCATTCCATGCTGCTGCTGCCGAAAGCCTCATGCTTCTTGCGCAGGGCGATCATCCGCTTGACGGAACGGAAAAGTGAATCAGGGTCATTGACCTGGCTGGCAACGTTGATGCGCTGATACCCCAACCTGCCTTTGACAAGCTCGGAGAAGGGCGTGCCGTCCGTGAAGCCCGCGTTGGGCGAGTCGTCCCATTGCATCGGAGTGCGCACGCCATTGCGGTCAAATAGGTCGAGGTTGTCACCCATGCCGATCTCGTCACCGTAGTAAATGATGGGCGCGCCGGGCAGGGTAAAAAGCAGGGAATTTGCGAGCTCAAGTTTGCGGCGGTCATTATCGAGCAGGGGGGCGAGACGGCGGCGGATGCCGAGATTCAATTTCATACGCGGATCGGGCGCGTATTGTTCCCACATCCATTGGCGTTCTTCCTCGGTGACCATTTCCAGCGTTAGTTCGTCGTGGTTGCGCAGGAAGGTACACCACTGGCAATTTTCAGGGATGGGCGGCGTGCGACGCATGATCTCTGCCACGTCTTCGAAGCGTCCCTTTTTGAGCGCCATGTAAATGCGCGGCATGATCGGGAAGTGAAACCCCATGTGGAATTGGTCGCCATCACCAAAGTAGGGGCGAACATCTTCGGGATATTGATTGGCTTCGCAAAGTAGGATGCGTTCCGGATAATGCTGATCCATGAAGGCGCGCAGTTTTTTGAGATAGACATGCGTTTCAGGCAGATTCTCGCAGTTGGTGCCTTCGCGCTCGAACAGGTAGGGCACGGCGTCCGCGCGAAAGCCATCGATGCCCAGGTCCAGCCAGAAGCGGGCGACGTTGAGCATTTCCTCCTGAACTTTGGGGTTGTCGAAATTCAAGTCAGGCTGGCTGGAATAAAAACGATGCCAGAAATATTGACCTGCCTGTTCATCCCACGTCCAGTTGGAGGTCTCGGTATCCACGAAAATGATGCGGGCATCCTTGTATTTTTGGTCGGTGTCGCTCCAGACGTAGTAATCGCGGTAGGGCGAATTTTTGTCGGAGCGAGCCGCCTGGAACCAGGGATGTGCGTCCGATGTATGATTCAGCACCAGGTCCATAACGAGGCGGATGTTTCGAGCATGGGCGGCGGAGATCAATTCCTTCAGGTCATCCAGATTGCCGTAGGCGGGATCGATGTTGTAGTAGTCGGCGATGTCGTAGCCGTCGTCATTGAGCGGCGAGGGATAGATCGGCATGATCCAGATGCAATCCACGCCGAGGGTTTGCAGGTAATCCAGTTTCTCGGTGAGACCGCGCAGATCGCCGCGCCCGTCGCTGTTGCTGTCCTTGAAGGCGCGCACGGAAATTTCATAAAAGACTGCATTTTTGTACCAGGGTTCGTTATTCATTAGATCGTGATCGCATTCTGTTTGATGATATCGCTGTACCAATGCGCGCTCTGTTTCGGAATGCGCTGCATGGTTTCATAGTCCACGCGGATCAAGCCGAAGCGGGGGCCGTAGCCGCGCTCCCATTCGAAGTTGTCGAAGACGCTCCAGACGAAATAGCCGTGGACATCCGCGCCCTGCTGGATCGCTTCATGCAGACTTTGGAGATGGGATTTGATATACAGAATCCGACTCCCATCTGATACATATCCATTTTTGTCGGGCTGGTCTGGGATGGCGCAGCCGTTCTCGGTGACGTAGAGTTTTGGACTGCCATAATTTTCTTTAACGTATAACAGTTCGCGCTTTAGGCCGTCTGGGTCAATGCCCCAATTCATGTCGGTCCTTCCCCAGCCCGCGGCGGAGTACGGGGTCAGGCGGGCTTTGTTCAATCCGCCGAATACGTCGAACGAGACGAGGTCGGTATTGTAGTAATTCAAGCCGAGATAATCCATTGGCTGATGGATGAGTTCCATGTCGCCTGCTTGAATCTTTGGCTGGTGTGAGCCGATAAAGTCAAACAGCCGCTGCGGATACTCGCCTTTGAATATGGGGTCGAGGAAGAGCGCATGAGTCTCGTCGTGGACACGCTGCGTCGCATCAATATCCGCCTGGCTGTCACTGGCGGGGAGCAGACCGTTGAGATTCAAGATCAGCCCGATCTCGCCTTTATATCCGCCCTGACGGAAGAGTTGCACGGTCTTGCCATGCGAAAGGAGCAAGTGGTGCGCGGCTTGATAGGCTTGCGAGTAATCGCAAATGCCCGGGGCGTGCAAGCCTGTGGCGTATCCTAAAAAGGCGGCAACCCACGGCTCGTTGTGCGTGGACCAAAACCGGACGCGGTCCCCGAGGCGGTCAAAGACATGGCTTGCATATTCAGCGAAGCGGTCGGTTGTGTCACGGTTTGCCCAACCGCCTTTGTCTTGCAAGGCTTGGGGCAGATCCCAGTGATAGAGCGTGGTCTTGGGCTGGATGCCCTGCTTGAGCAGCTCATCCACGAGGCGGTCGTAGAAATCCAAACCTTTGGGGTTGGGATTTCCCTCACCCGTTGGCATCACCCGTGACCATGAAGCGCCAAAGCGGTAATACGGAAAGCCGAATTGTTTCATGAGCGCAATGTCTTCAGGCATGCGGTGGTAGTGGTCAAGGGCGATGTCTGCATTTTCGCCAGTAAGAACATGATAGGGTGTATGAGCGAAGCGGTCCCAGATGGATTCGCCGCGTCCGTCTTCGTTCCACGCGCCTTCGATCTGGCAGGCGGAAGCCGCCACTCCCCAAATAAATGTTTCAGGAAATTTCAATATTGTCATAAATAAAAAGTGGACTGGGTGCCCAGTCCACTTTCTCCTTTTTAACCTTTGACTGAGCCCGCCAGCAAACCACGCACAAAATATCGCTGCAGGGCGAAGAAGACCGCCAGCGGCATTATCATGCTGACGAATGCGCCGGCAGTGAGCAGATGCCAGTCCTGCCCCTTTTCACCGACGATGGATGCCAGCGCGAAGGTGATGACGCGGTTCTTGTCGCCGAGGAAGACCAGCGCAATGAGATAATCATTCCATACCCACAGAAATTGGAAGATGGCGAAGGACGCCAGCGCCGGCACGGAAAGCGGCAGGATCAATTTTGTGAAGATGGTGAAGTTGGATGCGCCGTCAATGTAGGCAGCTTCCAGCAGGTCGCGCGGCAGGGTGCTCATGTAGTTGAAGAGCAGGTAGGTGGCAAGCGGCAAGCCGAAGCCCGTGTGTGCCAGCCAGATGCCCAAATAGGTTCCATTCAGGTTTAGTTTGGTGTAATCCTGCAAAATTGGAACGAGTGAAATTTGAAGCGGCACAACCAGGATCGCGACCACCATTGTAAAGAGCAACCCGCGCCCGGGGAAGTTGAGCCATGCAAATCCATAGGCCGCAAATGCCGCGATTAAAATGGGGATAATCGTGGCAGGCACAGCAACTGCAATCGAGTTGAGGAACGCGCCGCCGAGGTTGTTCCCCTGGCGGATGATCTCATTCCCCGACGCATCCGTGAATTTGATCGTCTTGCCCGTCAGCACGTCAGCGTAGTTCTGAGTGGTCAGTGGTTTGTGGAAGAAGCCAACCCATTGCAAGTCTGAAATGAGAACGGTACGTGTGCGCTTGTTGCCGTACCAGGTTAGGATGCGACCATCCGGCAGGGTGACGCCGGCGCGTAATTCCTCAAACGTGGCAGTGATGCCTTCGATCTGCATCGGCTCATCCACATTGACGGATGGGTCCAGGACGATCTCTCCACTTCCGATATTTTCCTGATGAGGGAAGATCGACCACCAGCCCGAAGTGAAAATGTCCTGGCTGTTGCGCAGGGAGGTGACAAATACGCCCACCGTCGGCAGCAGCCAGACGAAACAGATCAGGATGAGGATGCCATTGACGAGCAGGCTCGACATCTTTTTTTGGTTTTTATATCCGCCAGCCATTAGAACGCCCTCCGTTCCCTGTTGAATTCGCGCAGGTTGTTGACAATGATCGGGATGACTGCCAGCAGCAGCACGATCGCAATCGCGGACGCGCGCCCGGTGTTTCCGTAGGTGAAGCGCTGCAGGTAAAACTCATTGGCGATCACGTTGGTGCCGTTGTTGCCGCCCGTCATCACGCGCACAATATCGAATAGTTTAAGGCTGAAGATAACAATGGTCGTCGTGACGGTGATCAGCGTGCCTTTGATATAGGGGATGGTGATGCCGAAGAACGCCTGGATTTCTGTCGCGCCGTCTATGCGGGCGGCTTCCAGTAGTTCGAGCGGGATGCCTTTGATGGCGGATGAAATGACCACCATGGAAAACCCCGTTTGCAGCCAAACCATAATGATGATCAAAAAGAAATTATTCCATGGGGGGATGCTCAACCACGGCTGGGACTGTCCGCCCATTGCCAGCACGATGGCATTCAACAAACCGATCTCCTGGATGCCGACTCCCTCGCCCTTGTAGGTGTAGACGAACTTCCAGATGACGCCCGCGCCGACAAAGGAGATTGCCATCGGCATGAAGATGATGGCTTTATACACCGACTCGAATTTGCTGCGGTCTGCCAGCACGGCGATCAACAAGCCGAGGCCTACGCTGAAAAATGTCCCCACAATCATCCACAACAGGTTGTTGCGAAAGGCTTCGAGCATGATGCGGTCGGTGAAGGCAAAGATGTAATTATCGAAGCCGATCCACTTGGAGCCGATGTCATCCTTGAAACTGAGGATCAGTGTGCGGATGACGGGGATCGCCAGATACCAAGCCATGATGGCGACTGCCGGCCCGATGTAGACGAAAGGCTGTAACCGCCTCGACCACTCCGCGGGGAGTTGTTCCACGAACCAGTTGGATACGACGAACAGGAGCGCCACACCCACCACCCCCCAGACGATTGCAACCAGCACGATCACAAGTTGTGGGGCGTTGCTGTCACGCAAAAATATGAACACCTGCCATAGCACAAGGAATGTGATGGCGGGGACAAAGACCGAGATGAGAATCCGCCCGATCGTTGTCACGAGTCCGCCTACAAGTCCGGAAGTGAGGCGGTTTTTATTCTGGGGTACATTCATGGTCTGAACCTCCTGTGGGTTGGTTCCTGTCCAATCTGGTTTTGAAAGGAGCAGGAAAACGGGTGTCTTCCTGCTCCTTTTATAACTTAACTTGCTTAGAAAGTGTCTGAATAGTTATTTTTTGCGCATACTCTGCGTTCTCTAGCGCAGGGTGACGTTAGAGAACGTCGCCTACGCTAGAGTTTTTAGACACTTGCTTAGGTAGTACAGACTAGCGGGGCCAGGAGGCGTCGATTTGCTGAAGCGCGGTGTCTTCATCAATCGAGCCGCTGACGTAGTCGGTCATGTACTTCCAGAAGGTGCCAGCGCCCACTGCGCCCGGCATCAGGTCGGAGGCGTCGAAGCGGAAGGAGGTGGCGTTCAGGATGATTTCCGCAACGCCGCGGGTGACGGTGTCCTGGTACCAGTCGAGGCTAGAGTCGTTGTGCGGGGAGATCGCGCCGCCGGCTTCGATCCATCCTCTCACGGATTCACCCGTGGAGAAGTATTGGATGACTGCGCGGACTTCGGGGCGGTCATTGAACATTGCGTAGATGTCGCCAGCGCCAAGGACGGGCTTGCCGTAGGCGGGGTCGATGGGGGGCAGGTAGAAGAAGTCGTAATCCACGCCCGCTTCCTTGCCTTCGGGGAAGAAGGAGGTGATGAAGTTGCCCTGACGGTGCAGCCAGCATTGCGGAGGCGCATTGAACATCGGGGCGGGGGCATCACCAAAGAAGGTTGTGGGGATGGCGCTGCGTCCGCCGTACACATAGTCATCGTTGAACCAGATGGCGGTCACATAGGAAAGCGCGTTCCTAACTTCGGGGGAGTCAAATCCGAGTTCGCCAGCAACCCACTTATCATAGTTTTCGAGCGAGGTGGTACGGAGCATGACATCTTCGATCCAGTCGGTCATTGCCCAACCGGTGGCGGCGCCAGATTCGATGCCGATGCACCAGGGGGTGTCGCCGTCGGCGGCGATGGCTTCGGTCAACGCCATTAATTCATCCCAGGTTTCAGGGACTTCGTAGCCAGCGGCATCAAATTCAGCCTTGGGGTAGAAGACAAGCGATTTACCGTTGGCGCGTGCCCAGATACCAGCGGTGATGGGGCCATTGGGGCCTTCCATGGTTCCCATTTCAAGCCAGGCCTGGCTGTAGTTTTCAGTAAGCCAGTCCGGGTTGATGACGGTGCTCAAGTCAATGGCTTGACCCTTCTTCACGGCAGTCGCCAGAAGACCGGGCTGGGGGAAATCCACGATATCGGGGGCATCGCCGCCATCGAGGCGGATGGTGATGGAGGCTTCGAATTCCTTGGAGCCTTCATACTGAATGTCGATGCCGGTGGCAGCTTCAAATTCCTTGATGGAATTTTCGAACTTGACCGCGTCCGCATCGGTAAAGGGACCCGCCATCGTTACGACAGTGCCAGCATACATGCCGGCATAGGCGTCGGTGAGTTCCTGTCCCTGGGGAAGGGCTTCCGGCATGGCAGGTTCTTCCACTGCCGGGGCTTCCGTGGCGGCGGGTTCTTCCACGGCGGGGGCTTCGGTGGCAGCAGGGGTTCCGCCACCACAGGCAGCCAGTAACATGGCTGTAGCAACAAACAAGGCAATCACTTGCCAGAGGACTTTTTTCATTCTTCTCTCCTTAGAAAAGATTTAAAACAATATGGGTGATGAATTGGAGTGATGGGGAAAGGGATAAATTTTGTCGCGCACCTCCTTATACAGGGACTGTAATTTCGATAGTGGGACGGAAACATGAAAGTAACTTTTCATGAAAGCACTTTCATGAAAATAGTATAGCATAACTTTTCCGAAAGTCAATAAGAAAATTAAGATATTAAGATTTGTAGATTGGGATTTCTAAAACGGATTAAGTGGTCAGCCGTTCGACCAACTTCAATGGCAGGTTGATGTGCTGCAACGGACGCCCCGCCTCACCAATACGAGACAGGAGAATTTCCGCGGCCAGCCTGCCCGACTCATCCAGATGCTGGCGGGTGGTGGTCAAATCCACATGGTCGGCGACATCGATATCGTCAAAACCGACGATTGCCAGGTCACTCGGTATGTTCAGCCCCAGTTGACGAGCCACTTTCATCACACTTAATGCCTGAATATCCGAGGCGGCAAAGATCGCGGTGGGAGGCTTTGACAGGTTGAGCAGTTCATGGGCAGACCGATGGGTCTCTGCCTGGGTATAAGGGCATGAACGGATATGCGCTTTCGGTAGTGAAAAGCCCGCATCTTGCAATGCCTGTTTGAATCCAGCTAAACGTGATTTAACCGGGTGGATCGCAAATTTTTCAGGCGGTTCAATATCGCCGAGAAAGCCAAACGTCCGATGCCCTTTATTAATGAGATGTTCTGCCACGATCCGCCCGCCGCGTATATCGTCGATCACAATGCTGTTCAACTGTGGGTGGGAATATTCGATCAATACGGTTTCCATTCCGTTATTGGAAAGGCGTTTGGCATCCTGATCTCCCAGTGAAAGGGACATGATGATCAGACCGTCGATATTCCTCATGATCGGGATGGAAGAGATATAGCCCTGCAGGTGATCCATCGAGTCCACCGGATAGATCACCAGTTCGTAATTCGCTTTCGAGAGCGCGGAGGCCACGCCCCTGAGCCGCTGCACGAAGGATGGCGCAGTGAAGAAAGGCGTCAACACGCCGATACGGTCTGTGTTTTGGAGGGCGCGGGCGCGGGCATCTGCCCTGGGAACAAATCCAAGCTGGTCTATCGCATCCATCACCCGTTTGTGTGTTTCGGGATTTACCTTGTCCGGCGCATTTAACACGCGCGAAATCGTTGAAATGCTTACGCCTGATATTTTTGCGACATCATAGATCGTGGGAGATTTCTTTGAGGCGGTCATAATATTTTTTTGAAAGCACTTTCAGTTTAGCATACGTGCCTGCCGGGCGTCAATACGACAATTTTTCATTCAGCAATTCCAAATCTGAATCTAACAATCTCAACGCAAAGCCGCCAAGACGCTAAGATTTTGACCTTTCCTCGACGGAATCGGCAAGAGTACCATCTGGCGCAGGGGCAATCCTAAAAAAGCCTTGCGGCGTTGCGTCTTTGCGTTAAGGTTTGGCATCTTT
>JAUXWL010000328.1 GCA_030680155.1 Anaerolineales bacterium | reverse complement strand
TTTCCGAGCGGGCAGTCCGCTATCGTGTTGACCGGATGCGCGACGAAGGCGTCATCCAGATCAGCGCGGTGGTCAGCCCGGAAGCGCTGGGCTACAACATCAAAGCGGATGTCTGGCTGGAGGTGGAGTCCGACGCGGTTTTGGATGTGGCGAAGAAGATGGCGTTATTTGAAAATGTCACTTATGTGGCCTGCGGCATCGGGCAGAATGACATCAGCATCCAGGTGGTGGCGAAGGATACGTCCGAGGTTTACTATTTTGTCACGGAGGTGATCCGCAAGGTGCCGGGGGTTCGCAAGACAACGACTTCCATCGTGCCGATCATTCTTAAGGATGTGTACCAGTGGAGAATTCCCGAAAGGATCGCGAAAGAGGCGGCTGAGAACGAATCCAATTAGTTTTTATATTTATAAAGGAGGAGCGCCATTATGTTCGGTTCGAAGACACAGTCATTGCAGCAACGCGCGCAAAAAGTTGCGCCATTGGGGGTCAATTCCAATTTTCGTTTTTGGGGGGACGGTATCACGCCCTATGTAGACAGGGCCAAAGGTTCGTATTTATGGGACGTGGACGGTAAAAAATATATTGACTATCGCATGGCGTTTGGCCCCATTATTTTGGGTCACTCCTATGATGAAGTAGACCAAAAAGTAATTGAAGAGATACGAAGGGGCGTCCTCTTCGCCATGACAGGCGAACTTGAAGTGGAATTGGCGGAAATGATTATCGAAATGTCTCCCGCCATCGACATGGTACGCCTCGCCTGTTCAGGTACTGAAGCCACCATGCACGCCATCCGCGTGGCGCGCGCATTCACGGGGCGCGACGTCATCCTGAAATTCGAAGGCAATTATCACGGCTTCCACGATCACACGCTCTGGTCCACCTACGCGCCCGTGGAAGCGTACGGCAATCGCCGCAGCCCCATTGCAGTCCCGGCCTCGTCGGGCATTCCCAAATCCATGCGTGACTTCATCATCACCCTGCCTTTCAATGACTTTGAAGGTTTTGAGCGCGTCATGCGTTCCTACGGCGACCAGATCGCCGCGGTCATTACCGAGCCGTGTCAGGGAAACTGCGCCGCCATCAATCCGCAGGACGGCTTTCTCGAACTCATCCGCAGGAAGACGGAAGAACACGGCAGTGTCTTTATTCTGGATGAAGTGAAGACGGGCTTCCGCATTGCCAATGGCGGCGCGCAGGAATACTACCGCCTCAAACCGGACCTGGTCACGTATGCCAAAGCCCTGGGCAACGGCTACCCGATAGCAGCCTTCGGCGGCAAAAAAGAGATCATGTCCATTATTGGTCATGGCGTGGCACAAGGCGGGACCTACACCAACAACAAGCCCGGCGTGGCTGGGGCGTATGCCACCCTGAAATTACTCAAGACCAAACCGATTCTCAAGACCATCGAACAGCGCGGACAGCGCCTGATGGACGGTTTGAAGGAGATATTTGAAGAGAACAATATCCCCGCCGTATTCACGGGCTATCCCGCGATGTTTGCCTTCTCATTGAATACTGAGTCTGTCACCTGTCAGCGTGACTGGGCGCACAGTGACCATGATCTGTACCTCCGCCTCGCAGACAAAGCCATCGAACGCGGCGTCATGCCCGACCACGATGCCCGCGAACCCTGGTTCCTGTGCTACGAGCATTCCGATGCGGATATTGATGAGACGTTGAACGTCTATGCCGAGATCGTGAAGGAAGTGAAGAAGTAATTTCATGTCATTGCGAGGAGGGCGTTAGCCCGACGAAGCAATCCTACTGAGGTTGGAGATTGCTTCGCTTCGCTCGCAATGACATTGGAGAACCCATGTCAAATAAACTATCTGCTCAAGAAATTGTTGATATGAACAAGGAGTACACCTTCTTCTCATGGAGCGCGCAGGGAGCGGTTAATCCCATCCCTGTGACTCATGCCGAGGGCGTCTACTTCTACGATGCCAATGGAAAACGATACCTCGATTTTGCATCTCAACTGGTGAATACGAATGTCGGACACCAGCACCCCAAAGTAGTGAAAGCCATTCAAGACCAAGCCGCCGTGTTGACCTTTGCCAGCCCAGGCGCCGCCACCGAGCCGCGCGGTCTGCTTGGCAAAAAACTCGCCGAGATCACCCCCGGTGATTTGAAGAAAACCTTTTTCACCCTCGGCGGCGCGGAAGCGAACGAAAATGCGATCAAGATCGCCCGTCAATATACGGGCAGACATAAAATTCTGGCGCGTTATCGTTCCTATCACGGCGCGACGCATGGCGCGATTGCCCTGACGGGCGATTACCGTCGCCTCGCTGCGGAACCTGCCATGTCCGGAGTAGTCCACTTTCTCGACCCGTATTGCTACCGCTGTCCATTCGGCTGGACGAAGGACGTGTGTCACCGCGAGTGCATCAGCCATGTGGAAGAGGTTATCCAGCACGAAGGTCCCGACCAGATCGCGGCCATCATCCTCGAAGGCGTGACCGGTACGAACGGACTCATCATTCCGCCCGATGAATACTGGCCCCGCATGAGGGATATCTGCGACAAATACGGCATCCTGCTCATCTCCGACGAAGTGATGAGCGGCTGGGGTCGCACCGGCGAATGGTTTGCGGTGGATAATTGGAAGGTAACGCCCGACATCATCACCACAGCAAAGGGCATCACGGCGGGATATGTCCCGCTCGGCGCAGTCATCGTACGTGAGCATATTGCCAAATACTTTGATGACCACACCCTCGTTGCAGGGCTGACTTATAACGGCCATGCGCTTGCCTGCGCTACTGCGCTTGCCACCATTGCAGCCTACGAAGAAGATCATATCTTCGAGAACGCCCGCAAAGTGGGAAAATATCTCGGCAAGCGGCTGGAGGAATTGAAAGCCAAACATCCCTCCGTGGGAGATGTGCGCTACATCGGCATGTTCTCCGCGTTGGAGTTGGTCAAGAACCGCGAGACGAAAGAGCCGCTCGATATTACCGCACTCAAGAACTTCCTGATCTCGAACGGCGTGTATGTGTTCAATTTCAAAAATATCCTGTTCGTTGTCCCACCGCTGGTGATTACGGTAGAGCAATTGGATGAAGGCTTGACTCTGCTGGATGAGGGGCTGGCGGAGTTGATGGACAAGCAGACGATCTAACGTCGAAGGTCAGACGACGTTTGACCTTCGACGTTAGACGTTTGCCGTTCGACCATATTTTGGAGACCTCATGGAAATCCTAAACTACATCAACGGCGAATGGGTCAAGCCCAACGTCAGTGATTATTTCGATGTCATCAACCCCGCCACGGGACAGGTCATCGCAAAGACTCCGCTCAGCGCCAAAACAGATGTGGATGCAGCAGCGAAGGCGGCGAGTGAAGCGTTCGTTTCATGGCGCAGAACGCCCGTCAATGACCGTGTGCAGTATCTGTTCAAACTCCGCAACATCATGCGCGAGCATGGCGACGAAATTGCCAAACTCATCACAGATGAATGCGGCAAGACCTTTGAAGAAGCCAAAGCCGAGATGGTACGCGCCTATGAGAATATCGAAGTCGCGTGCGGGATGCCGCACATGGGCAAGGGCGAGTTCGTGGAAGACATCGCTCCCGGCATCGACGAGATCATGATCCGCCAGCCTGTAGGCGTGTGCGCCACCATCGCGCCGTTCAACTTCCCTGGCATGATCCCCTTCTGGTATCTGCCCTATGCGTTGGCGGCGGGCAACACCTACGTCATCAAGCCTTCTGAAAAAGTGCCGATGACGATGCAGTACATTTTCAAACTCATCGAGCAGGTTGGCTTTCCCAAGGGCGTGGTCAACATGGTCAACGGCGCGAAGGAGACCGTGGATGGCATTCT
>JAUXWL010000306.1 GCA_030680155.1 Anaerolineales bacterium | reverse complement strand
CCCCCATCTGTCAATTTACGCAGGTCGCCCAGGGCGGCTTCGATCTCTTCAGGTTTCACTGGGCGGTCTTCATCGCGGTGTTTCAGCGCGCCTGATTTTGCCTTTTCCAACGCCAGCTCGCGGATGGATGCGTTGCTTGCCAGCGCTTCCTTGACAAGCGCCGCGCCCTGCGAATACCCAATGACCGGATTCAACGCCGTCACGATGATGGCGTTCTTCCCCAGCCAGCCCTCCGCTTTTTCGCGGTTGGCAGTCACGCCTTTCACCGCGCGTTCGGTAAATGCATTCACCGAACCGATGACAACCTGCATCATCTCAAAGAGATTGTGCGCGATGATCGGCATCATCACGTTCAATTCCAATTGTCCCGCCTGTGCCGCGAGGGATACAGTCGTGTCACAGCCAATGACGTGGAACATGGACTGGTCGAGCATCTCTGCCAGAACGGGGTTGACCTTGCCCGGCATGATGGAAGAACCAGGCTGAACGGCGGGCAATCTGATTTCGTCGAGACCAGTTGAAGGTCCAGACGAAAGGAGGCGGAAGTCGTTTGCGATGCGGATCAACGTCAGAGCGAGAGTCCGCAATGAGGCGGAGAAGTCCGCCGCATCCGCCATCGATTGCATCGATTCAAAGAGATTGTCGGAGGTGTGTAATTCCAGACCAGTGACTTCGGATAATTTCGCCACCATGCGCGCGTGATATTCGGGATGCGCGTTCAAGCCAGAGCCGACAGCGGTGCCGCCGATACCCAGCCGACGCAACCCCTCGGCAGAGCGTTTGATGCGTTCGATGTCGCGTTCGACGGCTTTGGCATACGCGCCAAATTCCTGGCCCAAACGCACGGGCACGGCATCCTGCAAATGGGTGCGCCCCGATTTGACAACATCATCGAATTCTTTTGCCTTGGCTTCGAGCGCGGACTGCAAATTTTTGAGCGAAGTCAAAAGTTCATCCAGCCGCCACAACGCGCCAAGGCGAATGGATGTGGGGATGACATCGTTGGTGGATTGCGCCATGTTGACATGGTCGTTTGGATGAACATAGTATTTTCCAATTTCGCCGCCCAGAATCTGCGTGGCGCGGTTGGCGATGACTTCATTGGAGTTCATGTTATGGCTTGTACCAGCGCCGGCCTGAAATGGATCGACCACAAATTGATCGTTCCATTGGCCATCCATCACTTCAGCAGCGGCTTGCGAAATGGACTCCGCCAGTTGCTGCGCGGTGAAATGTTTGCCATCCACTTCGCGGTCATTGAACAAACTCAACTCAAAATTCACCAGCGCCGCCGCGCGTTTGACCGCCGCGATCGACCAGACAAAAGCGCGCCACGGGCGCAGCCCGCTGATAGGGAAGTTGTCTACGGCGCGCTGGGTTTGCACACCATACAACGCCGAAGCTGGCACGTTCAACTCGCCCAACGAATCTTTTTCCTTGCGAAAATTCTCACTCATGGGTTCTCCAGGGATTTTTTCTTATTTTACACCCATCCCCCGGTAGAAAAATGACGGCGTTTTGCCGGGGTGTGTCGCAAAACCATCAGTAACTTGCTCCGTGCGCCGTCCCACAAGGGGATGATACGCCGTGGATTGAACCCTGGCTCGCCTTTGGCGCGAAGAAGAACTCTATCCAAATTCGCAGAGTATAATTAGCGCATGAGCGCAAGATTTCAGAAGATCGAACGGATTTGCAAAAAATATCAAATCAAAGTGTTTTACGTTTTTGGCAGCCGTGGGATGGAGTTGTTTCAGGCAATCCAAAACGACTCGATTCGGCTTGCCAAATCGCCAAGCGACCTTGATTTTGGGGTATTGACTCATTCACCATTTTCCATAGAAAGCAAAGTCAATTTAACTCTGGAGTTGGAATCCCTGTTCAGTCTTTCAGAGATTGACCTGTTCATTTTGCAGGAAGCAGACGCCTTCCTTGCCGCGAACATTATTCGCGGCGAGCGCATCTTTGCGGAAGATTCTTATCTTGCAGATGAATATGAGTTGTTTGTCCTGCGCCGCGCGGGAGACTTAGCGGAGTTGGAACGCCAGCGCATGGCAATGATCTTGCAGGAGGCATAGCATGGTTCCAGGGAAAATCTCAAAAAGGGTAATTGCAGATCGCCTCGCATGGGTGGACAAGATGATGAATGAGATCCGCGTTTTGCCATTGGACTCAAAACCCACTTTTATGCAGGATACACGTATCATCTCAATAATTTGGGGTGAACTCCCAGACCCTAAAGGTTTTTCTGTCAGATTGGGTACTTTGCTGGCAAAATACGCTGTTCGACAAGATAATTTGGCCAGCGAGGGAAACCTTTAGGGTCTCCGCCCCCAATTTTTGAGAAGATACG
>JAUXWL010000305.1 GCA_030680155.1 Anaerolineales bacterium | reverse complement strand
ATTGGGGGCGGAGACCCTAAAGGTTTCCCTCGCTGGCCAAATTATCTTGTCGAACAGCGTATTTTGCCAGCAAAGTACCCAATCTGACAGAAAAACCTTTAGGGTCTGGGAGTTCACCCCAAATTATTGAGATGATACGTTTTGCCGCGTAATTCGCAAATTCTGCGGGCAAACCAAGCCAGATTGAAAATTCTCCCTGAAAATTCCCTTCGAGAACGGAATTGCCACATTGATCGATTCTCATATTGAGAATTGCTGACCATACAGACAAAAACCAACCCCGAAGGGGTGATAAGATTATAGAAATTCATAAGATCAATTTCCAAATCCCGAAGGGATGACATAGACCATGACCACCCAACAACACATCTATTGGCACACCACCGTCCAAATGCCTGATGATGCAAACCTGACACCCATCCCCGCCAAAGCGGATGTGGCGATCATCGGCGGCGGGTACACAGGGCTGAGCGCCGCGCGGACATTGGCAAAGCGCAACATGAATGTTGCAGTACTGGAGGCGGAGACCATCGGCTGGGGTGCAAGTTCCCGCAATGGCGGCATGACCTTGACAGGCTTGAAGCCTGCCATGCAAACGGTCATCAAAAAGTACGGGCGGGATTTGGCAAAGGAATTATTCCAGTGTTCACTTGACTCCGTGAATATCGTAGAACAGATCGTCAAAGAAGAAAACATCGACTGCGGCTTTGCGCGGACAGGTCACCTGCTGATGGCGAACAAACCCAAGCACTACGACGCTCTCAAAGATGAAGTGGACTTCATGGCGAAGGAGTTCAATCACAACGTACATCTCGTCCCGCCGAAGGATTTACGCAGCGAGATCGGCACAGACATCTACCACGGCGCGCTGGTGGATGAGGTCAGCGCGGGGTTGAACCCGGCTCAATACGTGGCGGGGCTGGCGGGTGCGGCAGCCAGAGCGGGGGCAATGCTTTGCGCGCGAGCGCGTGTCACCAAGATCGAGCGGAGAGAGAAGCGCTTTTTCATCCAAACAGAAAGAGGGACTGTAGAAGCAGAGTCCGTTTTGGTGGCGACATCGGGGTATACGGGAAACGTCACGAGAAAACTGCAAAAGAAAATCATCCCGATTGGGTCTTTTATTATTGCGACAGAAAGATTATCAGATGAACTGGCACATGAACTCAGCCCGAAGAATCGCATGATCTTCGATTACAAACATTTTTTGAATTATTTTCGGCTGTGGGACAGGCGCATGATCTTTGGCGGACGCGCGGCGTTCTTCCCTGAAAATGAGAATACAATTGCGCAAAGCGGAGAAATTTTGCGGCGCGAGATGATGCAGGTGTACCCGCAATTGAAAGATACAAAGGTGGAATACGTGTGGGGCGGCACGCTCGATTTTGCCTTCGACCAGATGACGCATGTTGGCGAAGAGGATGGGATGTTCTACGCGCTTGGCTACGCCGGGCATGGCGTGGCGATGGCGACATATTTAGGCGCGACGGTTGCCGAAGCGATGTTGAAGGGGAATATCAAAGAGCACCCGTTTGCGAAGTTTAATTTTCCCTCTGCGCCGCTGGGACTGTATAACGGCAATCCGTGGTTTCTGCCGTTCGCGGGATTGTGGTACAAGATATTGGATTGGATCGAATAATGGCATATTCGCAAAAACAGTATTAAAATTGCCGGAATATCAAACAGAGGAGAGAAGCCATGGCAAAGACCAGCAAGCCAAAAGAAATGGAAGGCGATGTTTATTATCCATCCGAGCAAGTGATTGCACAGGCGCGATTGAAGGATTGGGACGCGCTCGCCGAAAAAGCAGATAAAGACCTGGAAGGCTTCTGGGCGGATGAAGCCTCTGAATTGGAATGGTATAAGAAGTGGGACAAGGTGCTCGACGACTCGAACAAACCTTTTTACAAATGGTTCGTCGGCGCAAAAACGAACATCGTTCACAATGCAATTGACCGACATTTGAAAACTCACCGCAAGAATCAACTTGCCCTCATCTGGGAAAGCGAAGACGGCAAAGACCACCGCAGCTATTCCTATTTCTCGATGAACCGTGAGGTCTCACGCATGGCGAACATCATCAAAGCCATGGGCGTTCAAAAAGGCGAACGCGTCACCATTTACATGGGACGTGTGCCTGAGATCGTCTTTGCCATGCTGGCATGCGCCAAGATCGGCGCGATCCATTCGGTGGTGTTCGGCGGATTCTCCGTCGACTCATTGCAGGGACGCATCGAGGACAGCGAATCCAAACTGGTGATTACCTGCGACGGGTCGTATCAGAACGGTAAGGTGGTGGAACTCAAAGCCATCGTGGACGAATCGCTCAAGAAATGCCCAAGCGTTGAGAACGTCATCGTGGTCAAACGCGTCGGCAACGGCGTGACGATGGAGGCGGGGCGCGACCACTGGTATCACGACCTGTGCCAACTCCCTATTGCAAACGGCAAATGCCGCACCGAAGAAATGGACGCGGAAGATCCGCTCTTCATCCTCTACACCTCCGGCTCCACGGGCAAACCGAAAGCCATCCTGCACACGCACGGCGGCTACATGGTCGGCACATACTCCACACTGAAATATGTCTTCGACGTCAACGACATGGACCGCTGGTGGTGTACCGCCGATCCCGGCTGGATCACGGGACACTCGTATCTCGTATACGGCCCCATGATCGCGGGCGTCACCTCCTTCATGTTCGAAGGCGGACCTGCCTACCCGTATCCGAACCGCTGGTGGCAGTGCATCGAACGCTATGGGATTACGATTTTCTACACCGCGCCAACCGCCATCCGTGGACTGATGCGCTTCGGCGAGTCGTGGCCCAACAAGCACGATCTTTCCTCCCTGCGCCTGCTCGGCACGGTCGGGGAGCCGATCAACCCTGAAGCATGGAAGTGGTACAACCGCGTGATCGGCAAGGAGAAATGTCCGATCATCGATACGTGGTGGCAGACGGAAACCGGCATGTTCATGATTACGCCGACGCCGGTGGTGCCGCTCAAGCCGGGCTCCGGTACGCGGCCCTTCTTCGGTCAGAAAGCTGAGATCGTGGATGAGCAGGGCAATCCCGTCGCGGACGACACCGAAGGCTATCTCACGTTATTGAATCCATGGCCCGCGATGCTGAGAACCATCTATGGCGACGACGAACGCTATGTCAACCAATACTGGAGCAAATATCCGGGTCGCTACACCACCGGCGACTCTGCCAAACGTGACAAGGACGGTTACTACTGGATCATCGGGCGTGTGGACGATGTAATCAAGGTTTCCGGTCATAGGCTGGGAACGGCAGAGGTTGAGTCTGCGCTGGTCAGTCACCCGGCGGTGGCGGAGGCGGCGGCGATTGGTCTCCCGCACGAGGTCAAGGGACAGGCGATCCACACCTTCGTATTATTACGGGCTGGTTTTGCTCCCTCGCCTGAATTGGCTGAGGAATTGCGTCAGCACGTTGCCACTCACATGGGACCCATCGCCCGCCCTGAAGATGTCAAGTTCGTGGATAAACTCCCCAAGACACGCTCAGGGAAGATCATGCGCCGTGTGTTGAAGGCACGAGCGCAGGGGTTGCCGGAGGGGGATATTAGTACGCTTGAGGAATAGCGGGGAGTGAGAAGTAACGAGTAATAAGTGAGAAGTAAAAGACCTCCGAGATTTTTGAAATCTGGGAGGTCTTTTCGTTTATATCCCGCCCCGCTCCTGCATCACTTTGCGGATTTTCTTTTCGAGTTTGTCGGCTTCTTTTTCGAGGGCGGAGAGTTCATCCAAATAGGGTTGCCCTGCGTCCTTATCGGGCAGGGAGTTGACGTTGATGCGCACGTTGTACCCTGCCGCGGTCAGCGAGGCGCGCGCCATGGCGAAACCGGACAGCGAGTCGCTGATGGCGTTGAGGTTGCCATGCTCGGCGCATTTGACGGCAAGTTCCATGATCTTGACCGAGTTCTCCGCCGAGTGCAGTGGAATATGCGCGGCGTTCAGCGTGGCGATCTGGATTGCCGCGGTGCGCGCGGTTTGTTGTTCTGCGGTCTCCTTTGGAAGTTTAAAGGCGCCGATGACAGCTTCAAAGGAAGCGGCGTCGTCATCCACAGCCTGGGTCATTTCAGCGCGGAGACGTTCGGCGATGACGTGTATGGCTTGCATCTCGGCTTCGACCTCGGCGTATTTCTTGCGCCCCACAGTGAGACCAGAGACCATCGAAACGAGCGCTGCGCCCATTGCGCCTGCATACGCGGCGGCGGAGCCGCCCCCGGGAGCGGGTAAGGCGGAGGCTAATTCGTCCAGAAAAGAAGCAGGTGAAGGGGACGATTGACCGTAGACGGTGGACGATGGACGGTCCGCGGTCTGCGGCCCACTGTCGAAGAGGCGCGATTCCAAAATCTGTTCCTTATCGAATTGATCCAGTTGGGTGTACCAGACCGCCGCATCCACCAGGGCTTCCTCTGGGATCAAGCCGACCAGTTCGCTGTGATGGATGGCGACGCCGTAGCGCCCTGCTTCGCGGCGGATGAATTCGACCACGCGGGCGATGGGCGTTTCATGGAAGTTGGTCAGGTTCATCGAGACCTGTGCGCGGCCATCCACGAGCAGACCGAGTCCCTTGACGTAACGCAGACCGCCCGTGGAATGACGCACAGCTTTGGCGATCTTCCTGGCGATGTCCACATCGTCGGTGGTGAGATAGACGTTGAAGGCGATCAGCGGATTGCGCGCGCCAATGACCGTTGCGCCCGCCTTGGAAAGTTGACTGGGACCATAATCGGGTTTGCGGTTGGGGTCTGATCCGATCCCGTTCTTCAAGCCCTCATACTGTCCCTTGCGGATATTTTCGAGGTTGGTGCGTTCGGGTCTGGTTGCCGCCGCTTCATACAAATAGACGGGGATATTGAGTTCGCCGCCCACGCGTTCACCGAGACGGTTAGCGATGGCGATGCAATCTTCCATGCGCGCGCCGCCGAGCGGGACAAAAGGAACCACGTCCGTGGCGCCGATGCGCGGATGCGCGCCTGTGTGTACGTCGAGGTCGATCAGTTCGGCGGCGGTTTGGATGGCGCGGAAGGCAGCTTCTTCGACGCCTGCGGGTGTGCCTGCAAAGGTCAGCACGGTGCGGTTGTGGTCGAGGTCGGAGGAGCGGTCGAGGAGTTTTACCTCAGGGATGGCTTGAATGGCGGCGACGATCTGATCGATGACTTCGGGTCGGCGCGCTTCGGAGAAGTTGGGAATACATTCGATGAGTTGAGTAGTCATTTGGTTTGGTAGTCTCTTGGTTGGAGGTTGAGGGTTACAGGTTGAAGGTTGAAGGTGTTGGTGCGGGGACATTATAAGGTTTTTCCCGTTTTTTATGGACAATCTCATTCCCTCCCCCAAATGACCGATATAAAGACACCCTGACTGGTGGATGTGGCGCGACTGTCTTTGGTGTATGTTAAGTTTATGGTCAAACCATGGGTCTGACCTCCCGCGCCAGCCAGCGATGGTCTGTGAAATTAATCGGTGAATAACGGCTGACGTTATTCGCTTCAGGAGAAAATCGATCATGATAAACAAAAGCCGCAACTTCAAAGTTTTTAATATAATCACTGTATTCTTCCTTGCCACGCTATTGCTGACCGCATGTGGCAGCTTTAATTTCCAGGCGCAGGCTGCGCCCAATGATGAAGGCGGTGTTGATATCAATGGTGGTGTAGATCCAGTAGTTCCGGTAGTCCCCGTAGCTCCCGAGGCGGACACAACAGAGCCTGCACCTACAGGTCAATCACTCACTCCCATAATCATTATTCTTTTATTGGCAGGGTTCGGTGTTCTCGTGCTGATATTGGTACTGCTGGCTCGTCGCCCTTCATCAGATGAAATGCCTCATTAATCATTTGAGAAAAGCTGCGCCCCTGGAGAAAGAGAGTCAATTATGTCCAACGAAAAACAGAATTACAAAATGAAGAATGTCCTTCTATTGGTCTTGCTTGCCACAATAGCAATCCTTGTGCTCGGCGGGATGTTTATGCTGGAACAAACTGCACCTTTGCGCGGGGACTCGATGGGCATGGGCAGGGATTTAAACCCACTGCAGTTCGAATCTGCGCAAACGGGACCGACGGGGCGCATGGTCATGTCTACGGGAATCGTCTTGCTGCTGATCGGCGGCGCGGCTGTTCTTGTGCTGTTCTGGGCTAGGTGGAAGAGAACATAGTCCACGCCTTCTTGAAGGTATTGAAAATAAATTCTTAGAAACAAACAACTCCCGTCACAGTGACGGGAGTTGTTTGGAGTCAGGGGCCAAGTTATAGACAGTGTTGGTAACTGGCAATGTGGCTACTGGCTTTAAGCCGGGCGGCGGAGAAGCCTTAACCAACTTTCATTCTGCGGTATCATTGTCCGCAACATCAACTTACTTTAAGTATTCGGAGGTTCTGCATGACGATTGTAAAAATCTCTCAGACACAGGCGCGCGTTCCCGTCACAGTGCTTCACCTGCAAGACCGCATCAACTTGGGGAACACCGCCGAAATAGAAAAAGCCGCGAAAGAAGCCTTTGAAAGCGGCGCGCGGGATATGGTTATTGACATGACCCAGGTCCCTTCCATCACCAGTGCAGGCATCCGCTCGCTGATCGTGATCTACAAACTGTTCTCCGCAGACGGCACAAAGCATGTCAAACTGGCGGGGCTGTCGGAATCCATCCGCGAGATACTGGATGTTGCCGGAATTGCCCAGCGGGTCGAGCTCTTAGACACAGTGGAACAAGCAAGCGCCTCCTTCTACCCTCAAGCTGGTTCGTGTTTCCCAAACTCCCGCCGGCACGGTGGGAGTTTTTTTCTCT
>JAUXWL010000283.1 GCA_030680155.1 Anaerolineales bacterium | reverse complement strand
GTGGAAGAAGGCACTAAATGTCATTCCCGATGTTTCAAAGGATGAATGGGATCGCCTCGATGTCATTTCCAAGTGGTTGATCTCCACCCGTGCCGCAGTCCTCATTATGACCTTTATCTCCGCAGCGCTGGCAGGCTTGTTCGCCTGGCGCGACGGCGCGTTCAGTTTCGTACCGTGGCTCGCGCTGGTGTTCGGTCTGATCATGGCGCACGCTGCCAACAACATCTTCAACGACTATACCGATTTTGTGCGCGGCGTGGACAAGGACAACTACTACCGCACCATGTACGGCGCGCAGCCTGTCGCTTCGGGCTTGATGACCCAGCGCCAGCACCTGACCTATTTTGTCGTGACGGGTTTCCTCGCCTTGCTTGCAGGTTTGTATCTCATCTGGTACACGGGCTTCAGCCCCACTACATGGGTTTTGCTTGGGCTTGGTTCGTTCTTCGTCCTCTTCTATACCTGGCCCCTCAAGGGACTTGGTCTCGGTGAAGTTGCCGTGTTATTGGTTTGGGGTCCGCTCATGATCGGCGGCGGCTACTTCGTCCTTGCCGAAGCATGGAATTGGGAAGTTGTCATCGCCAGCCTGCCTTATGTCCTCGGCGTCACCACGGTCATCTTCGGCAAACACATTGATAAGATCAGCGTGGATAAAGCCAAGAAAATTCACACCCTGCCAGTGGTCATCGGTGAAAAAGCCGCGCGTTACGCCGTCATGGCGATGATGATTCTTCCCTATATCTTCACGGGATACTTGATCGCGACCAAATTCTTCACCCCCGTGATGCTAATCGTCCTCTTCGCCATCCCTGCCCTGCGACAGAGCATCCCGCCTCTGACTCAGCCCAAGCCTGATACCCGACCCGAAGGTTTCCCAGACGGACAGGGTGGCTGGCCCCTCTACTTCGCGCCCATCGCCTTCCGCAATAACCGCTCCTTCGGCTCGCTCTTCATGTTCGGACTCTTGCTGGATGTGGCGTTGCGCCTGATTCCATTCACGCAAAATTTCTGGCG
>JAUXWL010000273.1 GCA_030680155.1 Anaerolineales bacterium | reverse complement strand
GGAAATCACCAGCGACTGGTTATATGTCCCCGGCATGACGGAGATCACGTCGCCAGCCTGCACAAGACTCATGGCTTTATTAAAGCTTTTGCACGGCGCGGCTTGAGTGCAGTTGTTCAAGTCGCTGCCTGTTACAGCTACGTAATATGTGTTTCCAGCCATCTGCGGAACAGATGCGGAGGAAGCGCTTGCACTAAAAAAAACTCCCAGAGTCAGAGCGAATGCCATTACCATACTTGTGATTCTATTTATCGTTTTATTCACTTATTACTCCTTTTTTTGAAACCAAAAACTACCGGCAACCGATGTGCAAATTATCTGTATCGTGTGATGTTGTTACCTGGGGACGAAGCACAATCAGCACATCGTGTTCGCAGGTTAACATAGATAATCGGGATATGACCTATACACCGGACTAGTTAGCCCCCTCATTTTTGTTAAGTTTTCAGTTCGGCAAGGACTAATGCAGTATTTCCCCTCATTCTTTTCCCATCCCCTGTTGATACACGAACTATGAGTTGCACCTGAGCGCCACCCTGCATCCATGAAAGGCGGAAAACAAGGATCAATTTCTGGAATATCACGAGGCGGCATGCCCCCTGATTGCAATTGACAGTAAGAAGTCGTATCCTCTATGTGTCTCTGCAACACAAATTTGAACTGGAGGACTGCATGTCAAAAGATTCGGTACGTCAACTCGCCAACGCGCTTTCAGTATTGCTTGCGCTTACGGTAAACATTCTCGCCAGCGCCCTGCCCCTCAACGGACAGAACACCGGCGAGATCTCAGACCGCTTCCTCGTGTATTTCGTCCCTGCGGGGTATGTCTTCGCCATTTGGGGCGTCATCTATATCGGTTGGATTGCCTTCGCTATTTTCCAATATCGCAGCGCTGAAAAGGAAAGTCCGCGCCTGCGTACATTGGGCTATGCCTTTGCCCTGAGCGGAGTCTTCAACGCCGCGTGGCTGTTCTGCTGGCATTACAACGCCTTCGGTTTGAGCGTGATCGTCATGCTTGCCCTGCTGGCCGCGCTCATCGTCAGTTACCTGCGTTTGAACGTGGGACTCACGCCCGTGAGCAACGCCGAAAAATGGAGCGTGGACATCCCCTTCAGCGTCTACCTCGGCTGGGTCAGCGTCGCCACGATTGCCAATATCACATCCTATCTCTATTCCATCAACTGGGATGGCTTCGGCATCGCGCCGCAGATATGGGCGGTCATCATGCTGGCCGTCGCCAGCGTCATCGGGCTGCTGATGACCCTCACCCGCCGCGACACTGCCTATGCCTTCGTCTTCGTCTGGTCGTTCATCGGCATCGCCCTGAAACAAGCCGCCGAGCCGTTGGTCGCTAACAGCGCCTGGGTTGCGGCTGTCGTCGCGCTTGGGCTGGCGATCTACAGCATCGTCCAGCGCAGACGGGCGTAATCTCATGTCATTGCGAGCCGCCGCTCTTGCCATTTGGCGGCGAAGCAATCCCAAAAATTTTAGATTGCTTCGGGCAAGAACAAAAACGCCCTCGCAATGACATAAAATCAAAAGTGGTAAGATTGGCGCACTCAAAAGGTGCGCCAATTATGTTTAACATCGCCAATGCCCGCTTTGCTTTTCTGGATATCGAAACCACCGGGCTTTCCCCCTGGTTCGGGGACCGCATCTGCCAGATCGCGGTTGTCCTGACCGAAGGCAAACGCATCAAACGGACCTTTGACCTGCTCATCAACCCCGAGCGGACTCTTTCACCCTCGGCAGCGCACGTCAACCATCTGGACGAGTCGAAACTGTCCGCCGCGCCGAAATTCGCAGAGATCACCGACCAGCTCGACCCGTTGTTAAATGATGCGGTGGTCGTCTGTCACAATGCCAAGTTCGACGTCCAATTCCTCGATAATGAATATCGCAAACTGAATCGGGAAATCGAATTCCCGAACCTGATCGACACGTTGTTGATGTCACGCCAGTTCTATGAGCTGCCGTCGTACAGCCTGAAACATCTCGCGCAGGATTTCAGCGTGGCGACCAACATGGGCGGTTCGCAAGCCCTCGCGGATGCGTTGACGATGAAGAACCTGTTCTTCGCCATGACCGATTCGCTCAAGACCATCGGCAAGTCGCTGGATGATTTCATCGGCATTTACAACTCACCCGCCTGGCCGCCCGAAGGCGTGTACCTGCCCACCGAATTGAGCGAAGCCATAAATAGCGGAAAGCGCCTGTTCATCAAATATATGGATAAGGACGGCGAGACGTCCGAACGCTGGGT
>JAUXWL010000272.1 GCA_030680155.1 Anaerolineales bacterium | reverse complement strand
GCGTTTCTTAAGTCAGACCCTAAAGGTTTTCGCCGCAAAACAGAACCATCATTTGCAAAAAAGCGCCCACAAAACGGCGTTTTCGTAACCGTGGGAAACCTTTAGGGTCTTTGCCTACGAGTTAAGAAACAGTTTCTAAGCTTTATCGAATCAAAAAGGACGCGCCTATCTCGGCGCGTCCTTTTTGATTACCCTTGCATCCGCAATTTCTGCCGCACTTTTGCCGCCTCAAAGATGCGGTCGAAAAAACCTTTGTAGCCGTCCTTGTCATAGAGAATCGCATAATCTGCCGGACCATACTCATGCGGATGCAGCATGATGGCGGGGTTGGGATTGATCTCCAAAATGAACAACTCGCCCTTTTCGTTCATGCGGATGTCGCAGCGCCCATACCCTGATATGCCCATGGCGAGAAACATGCGGCTGGCAATATCTTGAAGGCGCACTTTCAATTCAGGGTCTGTCACTTCTTTGAAATCAAAAGGCACGTTGTAATCCCACTTAATATCGGTGTGCCAGAATTCCTCCCCGTCAGGGAAGATCAATTCCGCAGGCGGGTAGGCAAACGGCTGGCTCAAGTCGGCGGGGTTATCCACCACCAGCACGTTATATTCCTTGCCAACGATAAATTCCTCCATGCGCGCCGCGCCAAATTCCGAGCAGATGCGTTTGACTTGAGTTAAGACTTGCTCGAGCGTATCTGCGCGGGATTCCTTGAACATGCCCGTGCTGCCATAACTTTTCGGATGTTTGACCATGACGGGATAGTTCAGATTCTTGACAAGCTGTTCCGCCTCTTCCACGCTTTTGACCTGGCAGCCCTTCGCAAAGCCGATCCCGTTTGCATCGGCAACTGCCTGCATTTCTTCGCGTGTCGGGTCAAAGCAATGCGAGTCTGCGCCTGTGAAGAGCAGTTTCAATTCTTCAAGAACCTGCACCACATCCATGGCGTGATAGCCCCACTCTTCATCCTCTTCATCTTCAAACTCATAGCCTTCACAGATGTTGAGAAAAATATCGTACTTCCCGCTCTCTGCCAGTTCCCGGATGCGTTCTTTGACGGGTCCGAGCAGCGTCACCATCTCCCAGTCATAGCCGTCCATAAAAGGCGCCGGGTTGAAATCTTCCATTTCTTCATCGGATAAAATGCAGACACGCATAGAGGCTCCTGTTCTTTTTATTTGCCGGATCATTCCCAGCGTTGACATTATATATCCATCCAAAACCATATTCATTGTCAATTTTCAATGAACAAGAACGGGACTCCTTTATTCTGCGGAGTGCGGACTTCAGTCCGCAAGATAAGCAGACTAAAGTCTGCGCTCCGCGTCTCGCAAGCCGGGCTTACTTCGTTTCATCCTGCGGAGTGCGGACTTCAGTCCGCAAGATAAGCAGACTAAAGTCTGCGCTCCGCGTCTCGCAAGCCGGGCTTACTTCGTTTCATCCTGCGGAGTGCGGACTTCAGTCCGTAAGATAAGCAGACTAAAGTCTGCGCTCCGCGTCTCGCAAGGCGGGCTTACTTCGTTTCATCCTGCGGAGTGCGGACTTCAGTCCGCAAGATAAGCAGACTAAAGTCTGCGCTCCGCGTCTTGCAAGGCGGGTTTACTTCGTTTCATCCTGCGGAGTGTGGACTTCAGTCCGCAAGATAAGCAGACTAAAGTCTGCGCTCCGCGTCTTGCAAGGCGGGCTTACGTCGTCTCCGTCACCTTGCGGATGCTGCGCGGACGTTCCGTATCAAATCCTTTGGCCCGCGTAAGATGATATACAAACAATTGCGCAGGCAAAATACACACCAATGGCGAAAGCCACTCAGGCACATCCGCAGGGATGGAAAGCGGAACCTGCGCCAACGCCAGCGCCCTTTTATCGTTGGAGATCACCACCAATTCCGCAGCGATGTCCGAGCGCAGGCGTTTCAACATCTCCAGCATGGTATTGAATACCTTGCCCTTCGGCGCGACCGCAAAAACGGGATAGCCGCTCTCCATCATCGCGATCGGTCCATGCGCGAAGTCGGCGGAGGAATACGGTTCAGCGATGATGTAGGTGAGCTCCTTTAATTTCAACGCCCATTCGAACGCAGTCGAATAGTTGTAGCCGCGCCCCAACACAACAGTCTGGTCAATGTAGCGATAGCGCTGCGCCGAGTCTTCGATCAGCGAATTTTGTCGCAGGGTGGATTTCATCCAACGCGGCACGCCGCTCAATTCATCCCACTGTGACTTCTTTCCGCTCAACGCCGCAGACAGCATGGCAATGGACATCAACTCGGTGGTGTAGGTTTTCGTCGCCGCGACTGCCCGCTCCCTGCCCGCTCGAACATCAAGGATAAAATCGGCATTTTTCGCGAGCGGCGACTTTATCTCATTGGTGATCGCAACTGTGAGATTGCCCTGCCGCCTGCCCTCCTCCAGCACACTGACAATGTCGGGTGATTTCCCCGATTGTGAAATGCCGATCACCAATGCATTCTTCAACTTTGGCGGGCGTTTGTAAAATGTGAATAACGAAGGCGTCGCCAATGCAAGCGGAAATCCGTTCACCGCGCCGAACAGATAGTTTGCATACCTGCCCGCATTATCCGATGTGCCCCGCGCCGCGAGAAACACATATTGAATATCGCGCTTTTTAATTTCAGCAGCTACCCGCTCCACATTCCTGCGCTGGGACGACAACAGGTCTTTGATGCGGTCAGCTTGTTCGGAGATTTCAGAAAAGAGGGACATATCTTGATTTTACGGCAAATTGCTCCTTGACAGGTTATTTAGGTTAACCTAAAATAATTTTAGTCAAGCCTAAATCACAGAGACGCCATGAAGAAATTCACTTCCAACCAATCCGTACAGGATTATCTCAAACACATTTACGAATTGACCGAGAATGGTTCCCTCGCCAGCACCAACGATCTCGCGCGTGAACTCAACGTCAAGCCCGCTTCTGTAACCGGCATGCTCCAAAAACTCGCCGCTGAAAAACCAGCGCTGGTCGAGTATCAAAAACATCAGGGCGCTACGCTCACCTCCGCTGGCAAACGCGCCGCGCTCGAGGTTATTCGCCACCACCGCCTGCTTGAAACCTGGCTGGCGCAAACCCTCGGCTACTCGTGGGACGAGGTCCATGAAGAGGCGGAGCGGCTGGAGCATGTCATCTCGGAGGATTTCGAGCGACGCATCGCCGCTGCCCTTGGCAACCCAACTCGTGACCCGCACGGCGAGCTCATCCCCACTGCGGATCTGAAAATGCCCGTGGAGGATACTGCGCCGTTATCTTCCCTTCGTCCCAATCAGACTGCGACAATACAACGCGTCGTTGCTGTGGATCCGAACCTGCTTCGCCACCTCGACAGTTTGGGACTCACCCCGGGCATTCGGCTCGAAGTGACGGAATACTCCGCGTTCGACAACAACCTGACGGTCAAGGTCGGGAAAAAATCCAATGTCCTCGGGTTGAATATCACAACCAAAATATTTGTTGAAATCAAAGATTAATAATCCAATGGAGAAAGACTCATGAAAAAAATCGTTTTAGTCGTACTAACTTTATCCCTGCTCCTCAGTGCTTGCACGACAGAGACAGGCGGCAGTTCAAATGGCAAGCTCAATATTGTCACCACCACCGGCATGATCGCGGACGTTGCAAAAAACGTCGGCGGGGAGCATGTGGAAGTGATTGCCCTGATGGGACCCGGTGTGGACCCGCATCTGTACAAAGCCAGCGAAGGCGATGTCCGTCGTTTGCAGGACGCCAATGTAATTTTTTACAACGGGCTGCACCTCGAAGCGCAGATGGGTGAAGTGTTGGAGAAAATGAACGACTTTGGCGTCACGACCGTGGCGGTTACCGATACGATTGACCGCTCGCTGTTGCAGTCGCCGCCTGAATTCGCCGGCAACTATGATCCGCACGTCTGGTTTGATGTCACCTTGTGGATGCAAGCCGCCGTACAGGTGCAGGAAACACTTTCAGAAACTGATCCAGCCCACAAGTCCGAGTATGAGGCGAACGCGGCAGCGTATCTCACGGAGTTGGAAGAACTCCATCAGTATGTCCTGAGCGAAGCGGAAAAAATCCCCGCTGAAAAGCGGATCATCATCACTGCCCACGATGCGTTCAATTATTTTGGGCGCGCGTATGGATTTGACGTGCGCGGTTTGCAGGGCATCAGCACCGAGTCCCAGGCGGGCACGGCAGACGTGCAGAGCCTGGCAAACTTTATTGTTGAAAAACAGATCCCTGCCATCTTTGTCGAGTCATCAGTGCCGCGCAGAAATGTGGAAGCGGTGCAAGCCGCAGTGCAATCGCAGGGGTTTGATGTGCAGATCGGCGGCTCGCTGTATTCCGATGCAATGGGCAGCGCGGGCACGCCCGAAGGAACATACATCGGCATGGTGAAGCACAATATCGATACCATCGTTGCCGCGCTGAAAGGTGAATAACATGGCTGTCAATGCAATTGATGTAACCGATTTGACGATTGCTTATAAAGACAAACCCGTGTTGTGGGACGTGGACATGGAAGTGCCATCGGGCACGCTGATGGCAATCGTCGGTCCGAACGGCGCGGGTAAGACCACGATGATCAAATCCATTTTGGGGTTGATTAAACCCGCCGCGGGACAGGTGCTCGTGTACGGAAAATCCTATGCAGAGCAACGCCATCTTGTTGGATACGTCCCCCAGCGCGGCAGCGTGGATTGGGACTTCCCCACCAGTGTGCTGGATGTGGTCATGATGGGACGCTACGGCGCACTCGGCTGGCTCAAACGGCCAGGCGCTTCGGAACACACCGCCGCTTTAGATGCCCTCGATAAAGTTGGGATGAAGTCCTATGCAGAACGGCAGATCAGCCAACTCTCCGGCGGACAGCAGCAACGTGTCTTTTTGGCGCGTGCCCTAGTGCAGGATGCGCAACTGTATTTCATGGACGAGCCGTTTCAAGGCGTGGACGCCACCACCGAACGCGCCATCGTGATCTTGCTTCAAGAGTTGCGCTCAGCGGGCAAGACAGTCGTTGTCGTGCATCACGACTTGCAGACCGTGCCCGAATACTTCGACTGGGTCACCATGCTCAACGTGCGCCGCATCGCTTGCGGGCCAGTCGGCGAAGTCTTTACCGATCAGAATCTGCGCAAAGCGTATGGCGGTAAGGTTGCCTTCCTGAGCGCGGATGAGAACGAAAAAAATGGAAAGCATTAGTTTCCCCTCACCCTAACCCTCTCCCAAAGGGAGAGGGAACTCCCTTCCCCCTTCGGGGGAAGGGCTGGGGATGAGGGCACGAGTCATCTTATGGACATCTCTCAACTCTTTTACAATCTCTTCTTTGACTACACCCTGCGCACTGTTGCGTTAGGCTCGGCAATTCTTGGAATTGTCAGCGGGGCGCTTGGGTCATTTGCCGTGCTGCGCAAGCAAAGTCTGCTGGGGGACGCGATCTCCCATGCGGCGCTGCCTGGCATTGTAATCGCCTTCCTCGTTACCCGCAGCCGCGAGCCTGTCGTGTTGATGCTTGGCGCGTTGATCGCAGGCTGGCTGGCGACGCTCTTCATGCTCAACATCATCCATACCACGCGCATCAAGGATGACAGCGCCTTGGGACTGGTGCTCTCGGTCTTCTTCGGCTTCGGCTTGATGCTGTTGACCTTCACGCAAAGACTACCCGACGCCACACAAGCCGGACTGGATAAATTCCTCTTCGGTCAGGCGGCCACGCTCCTGCAAAGCGACGTGGTCACGATGGCGGTCATTGGCGCATTGGCAATCGGATTGCTAATGATCTTCTGGAAGGAATTCAAGCTCATCACATTTGACCCCGAATACGCGGGGAGTCTCGGCTACCCCGTCCGTGGGTTGGATGTGCTGCTCACCACCCTGCTCGTCATCGCCATTGTCATCGGCTTGCAGACTGTAGGCGTGGTGTTGATGTCCGCGATGATCGTGGCGCCTGCGTCGGCTGCGCGTCAGTGGACGGACAAACTCAAGTTCATGGTCATCCTCGGCGGGTTGTTTGGCGCCATCGCAGGCGTGAGCGGGACGCTCATCAGCGGTTCGGCGGAGAGGATTCCCACGGGTCCCGTCATCGTGTTGTGCATGAGCATTATCGTC
>JAUXWL010000248.1 GCA_030680155.1 Anaerolineales bacterium | reverse complement strand
TGCCAGCCCGCCATAGGTGGGGAAACCTTCACGCAGGATCAATTCATTTTTCACGTTTTGGAAGAGCGTGTCGTCGTTCATGCAGATCAAGCCGCCGATGTTGACGATCGCATCCTTCTTCGCGGACATGGTCATCCCGTCCGCCAGCGCGAACATTTCATGCGCAATTTCCTTGACCGACTTGCTCTCAAAGCCAGGCTCCCGCTCATGGATGAAGTAGCAGTTTTCGGCGTAGCGTGCAGCGTCGATGAAGAACGGGATTCCTGCTTGGTGGTAGACATCCGCCACGGCTTTGAGATTCTCCATCGAGACGGGTTGTCCGCCTCCTGCATTGTTCGTGACGGTGATCATGCCCAGTGGAATTTGCTCATGCCCATACTTTGCAATGAAGGCTTTGAGCTTGGCGATGTCCATGTTGCCCTTGAAGGGATGGCGATTCTCGGGGTCACTTGCTTCGTCAATGACGAGGTTGGCGGGATGCCCGCCGCGCGCGCGGATGTTGGCGTCGGTGGTGTCGAAGTGCATGTTGCTCGGCACCCACTGACCAGGCTTGACGAGGCACGCCGCGAGAATATTTTCGGCAGCGCGTCCCTGATGGGTGGGAGCGAAGTGCTTGAAACCGAATACATCTTCGACGGCGGCTTTGAGGCGGTGGAACGAACGCGCGCCCGCATACGATTCGTCGCCGCGCATGAGCGCCGCCCATTGCTCGGAACTCATCGCGCCTGTGCCTGAGTCGGTCAGCAGGTCAATGAACATGTCTTCGGCTTTCATCAGGAAGAGGTTGTAGCCTGCTTCCTTCAATGCAGCCTCTCTTGCTTCACGCGGAATGAGATGGATGGCTTCGGTTACTTTGATACGAAACGGTTCGGGGGGGTAGGGGTGTGTCATTTGGGTCTCCTGTGATTTGAGTTTGCGTCAAATTTTGGGTAGCGAGCCTGACGCGCGTGGCGCGTCATTCGGTCTCCAATGACAGGGTTATTCTACAACCGAAAACAAAAACCTCCGAAGTCTTTAAGACTTCGGAGGTTTTGGAGTTCCGACTGCAACACAAGTGACAGTCACCTCGCAGGTGACTGTCACTTGTGTTAGAACAGATATCTTCTCGCCTTCCAATATTGCCAGTCTTCGACGGTTTGTTTGGTTTCTTTATCTGTTTTCAGCGGTTTGAGTTGCGCGAGTGGAACGCCCATTTTACGTCCGCTCCATTCGATGAAGACAAAGAATTCTTTTCCTGAATCGTATTCGGATACAAGTTCAAGAACGGTTACTTTCTCGCCTTTGCGCAGCGGGGAAATTTGCTTTTGCTCGATACATTCCGCTTCAAACGGGAAGGTAATGCCATCGTCAAGATAATAAAACCATCCCATCATTATTTCTTCCATGTCATTTGCATCGGCGGTGATTTCACCAATGCGTTCTTCACGCGCTTTGTTTTCTGCTGTTTGTTTCATTTTTTATCTCCTACGAAACCGTCCACGAATCCTTCAACAGGCTCAGGATAAGTTTTTCACGAACCTTCGACGAATACGCCGACTCCCTTTCGCCGAAGGTTCGTGGTTTCATTCGTGGATGGCTCTTTCCCGTGAGAGCGTATAACCAAATTAGACTTTCTTAAAAATTCAATTTTGCAATGGCACACCGTCCCTGCGTATGTATAATGAATTTGTATAGTTTAATATGGCGCAGGGGATTTTAGAAGTGCAAGTTGGTCA
>JAUXWL010000237.1 GCA_030680155.1 Anaerolineales bacterium | reverse complement strand
CTGCCGATCACCTTCGGTTTACTGATGGGACACGTCTATTACGAAACAGCGGCGGTGATCATCACCCTCATTAAACTTGGAAAATTCCTGGAGGCGCGCGCCAAGGGACGCACTTCAGAAGCGATCAAAAAATTAATGGGACTGCGCGCCAAGACCGCCCGCATCGTCCGTGACGGGGTGGAGGCTGAGGTGCCAGTGGACGATGTTCGCGTCGGTGACATTGTTCTGGTAAAACCTGGCGAGAAGATTCCCGTGGATGGCGTGGTCGTCGAAGGACGCAGCGCCATTGACGAATCCATGCTGACGGGGGAATCCCTGCCTGTTGAGAAAAAGCCCGGTGACCCGATCATCGGTGCGACGTTAAATAAACTCGGCATGTTGAAATTTGAAGCCACCAAAGTCGGGCGCGAAACTGCGCTGGCGCAGATCATCAAACTGGTCGAAGATGCGCAGGGCAGCAAGGCTCCCATCCAAAAAATGGCGGATCAAGTCTCTTCAGTTTTTGTGCCCATCGTTATCGTCATTGCCGCGCTGACCTTTGCAGGCTGGTACTTCTTCGGTCCGCCGCTGGCCATTAATGCAGATGTGGATAATTTCACCCGCGCACTGATCAACATGGTGGCTGTGCTGGTGATCGCCTGTCCGTGCGCGATGGGGCTTGCCACGCCGACCGCCATTATGGTGGGGACGGGCAAGGGCGCGGAGGCGGGCATCCTCTTCCGCAGCAGTGAAGCTCTGGAACGCGCTGGCAAGGTCAATGTGGTGGTTCTGGATAAAACGGGGACGATCACGAAAGGTCAGCCTGCGGTGACAGATGTAGTAATCAGTGATCAGTTATCAGTGGGCGAAACTGATCACAGGTCACTGACCACTGATGACTTACTTCGTCTCGCCGCATCCGTTGAAAAAGGAAGTGAGCATCCGCTTGGTGAAGCGATTTGGGCGGAGGCGACGACTCGCGGGCTGACGTTGGTGGAACCTGCCGGGTTTAAGGCAGAGGCTGGGCTTGGCGTGCAGGCTGAGGTCGAAGGAAGAAGCGTGATGGTTGGGAACATGCGCATGTTCGAGGCGCGTGGAATCCAATTGGGGAGTCTCGAGTCCGAAGTGTCGCGTTTGCAGTCCGAAGCAAAGACCGCGATGTTGGTTGCAATTGATGATGTCGCTGCGGGAATTATCGCGGTGGCGGATACGATCAAGGATAGCTCGAAGGATGCGATTGCCGACCTGCACAAGATGGGCTTGAAGGTTGCGATGATTACGGGCGACAACCAGAAGACTGCCGAAGCGATTGCAAAGCAGGTGGGTGTGGATACCGTGCTCGCGGAAGTGCTGCCCGAAGGTAAATCTGCTGAAGTGAAGAAGTTACAGTCGCAGGTCGAAGGTCAAAAGCCGTCTGTTGTTGCGATGGTGGGGGATGGCGTCAACGATGCCCCCGCACTCGCGCAAGCCGATGTGGGACTCGCAATTGGCACAGGCACGGATGTGGCGATGGCCGCCGCGCCTGTAACCTTGATGAGCGGTGACCTGCGCGGCGTTGCTCGCGCGATCAACCTCTCGCGCAAGACATTGACCACCATTAAGCAAAATCTGTTCTGGGCGTTCATTTACAATGTGATCCTCATCCCTGCTGCGATGCTTGGATATTTGAACCCGATGCTCGCCGCTGGCGCGATGGCCTTTAGCAGTGTCTTCGTGGTGACGAACAGCCTGCGGTTACGCAAGGTGAAGATTTAGACGGTGGACGGTGGACGGTCTGCAGTCTACCGTCCACCGTCAGGGACTGGCAATGAATTCAAGTCAAGAAACGCAAATCACAAAATCTGCCTGCGGCGGGGTTTTGCATGACCCGTCGAAATATCCGAGCGCAATGTTTAATGGTGAGAGAGTGCACTTTTGTAATGCCGCTTGCCTGAACGCCTTCTTGGGCGCGCCAGAAGCCTTCATGGCAGGCGAGATCGAGCATCCTCTTGAGGATGATGAACCCGCAAACCCATAATTACCAGAATGGAAAACATTAACATGAAAAAAACCTTTCTCCTTCTTGGCGCGCTGGCATTGATACTTGCCGCATGCGCTCCGCAAGCCGCCGCTGAAATGCCCAAAGCCGAATTGCCCGCTGGCAAAGCCTGGGCAGATGGCAAGGAAATTTATTTCGTCCACACCGAAGCCTCGGATGCGGGCGTGGCGGAAAAACTGACCAACATGATGGAATCACCCGTGATGCTTGTGCCTTCGCTGGCAAATGTGCCCGATGAATCGCTGGCGAACGTGTACGTCTTTACCAACGGTATCGAAGGGATGGGACCCTTCGGCTTTCAGTCCGATGTCTTTGACAACCCGCCCGGCACGGATGGATACACTCCCCTGCGCCGCCTCAATGTGGCGACATGGACAGATGAATCCACCGCCCGCGAACTCACCCACGTGGATGATGTCCTCGCCGCCGAAGCCGCTGGCGAGTTGACCATCGAACAGCCCGGCGTTGTCATCAATATGCCATTTGTCGTGTGGGATGGCGGTCAACGGTAAATTTTAAGGTACAGGGTGCAAGGAAAATCCTTGCACCCTGTCCAATTTCTCACTGAATACTAATCGTTATTATTTATCATGCAGACTTATTGAGGTCGAATGCGCCAGAAACAAAGTAAACCCGTCGATCCCGTCGTTATCGTTATGCTTGGTGTGGTACTGGTTGCAATCGCCATTGCCATGCTCGCCTTTCCATCTGATTCCAATTCCATCGCCATTGCCGCCAATTCAGGCTTGATGAGTCAACTGGTCGTTGCCTTTGTCACCGGCATTACCACAGGCGGGTTGAGTTGCCTCGCCGTGCAGGGCGGTCTGCTTGCCAGTTCGCTGGCGCATCAGATCGAACAGGACTATGTTGCGAGCGCTTCAAAAAATAAAAAAACAAAACAAAAGTCCGCGCCAAAAGAAATCCAGCGCACGAATAGCGCATTTCCCATTTTTCTTTTTCTTGTTTCAAAACTGGTCACTTATACATTGCTTGGTGCGCTACTCGGCTGGCTCGGTTCGTATCTCACGCTCAGTCCCATCTCGCGCGCCGTGTTAATGATCGCCATCGGCATTTTCATGATCGGCAACGCGCTGCGCATGTTTAACGCGCATCCGATCTTCCGTTATTTTTCCATCGAGCCGCCGAAGTTCATCACGCGCTACATCCGCCGCACCGCCAAAGGGACAGACACTGCCACGCCCGTTTTTCTCGGCTTCCTGACGGTCTTCATTCCCTGCGGCGTGACGCAAGCCATGATGGCAACCGCCCTCGGCACAGGCAGCATCGCCATGGGCGCCGCGCTCATGTTCGCGTTCACGCTCGGCACCAGTCCCGTCTTTTTCATCGTCGCATATTTGACAACGGAACTCGGCGCACGCCTCGAAAAATTCTTCATGCGATTTGTCGCCGTCGCCGTTCTAATTCTTGGATTTGTGACTCTCGACAGCGGACTCAATTTGATCGGCTCCCCGTTCTCGCTTCAAAACCTAACTCGCACCTGGTTTCCCTCCCAGGCAGTATCTGCCGCTGTAACAGATTCAGGCCAACCCGTGGAACGAGGCGAGATCTACCTCAACGTCGAAAACAGCGGATATTCGCCCGCCGTCATGACCGCGCCCGCGAATACAGAACTGACGCTCAATCTCGTCACCAATGAGACGTATTCCTGTGCGCGTGATTTTGTCATCCCGAAATTGAATTTTTATATGTTACTCCCTGCGACGGGCGTGATGCAAACGACCATCCCGCCGCAAAAGGCAGGGACGACGCTGTTCTACACTTGCTCGATGGGTATGTATACGGGGCAAATAATTTTTGAGTAATCGACGGTAGACCGTGGACGATGGACCATAAAAAAACGGTCTGTCGTCCATCGTCCGCCGTCTGGAGCGAAGCGACCATGATAAAAAAAACCTTCAAAATCCCCGATATGACCTGTACCAACTGCGCGATGAAATTGGAGTCGTTGGAAGATGACCTCGACGGCGTGAAAGAGATCAACGCCAGTTATCACAAGCTGGAGATGGCCATCGAATTTGATGAATCAAAATTGAACGATGAGCAGATCATTGCGGCGGTGAAGAAAAAAGGATACACCGCGCTGGCTGGGTAGCCTTTACTTCCTGCTTTTTACTTCCTGCTTTTTACTTCTTGCTTTTTTACTCGTTCCTTCTTCCTCGTTCCTTGTTCCTTGTTACTCCGTTCTTAATTCCGTTATACTCGCGTTATGCCGAAATACTACACGCCCCGCGAAGCCAATGAAATGCTGGTTGTCGTCCGCCCGATGGTGGAAGAGTTGATGGGCATCGCGGAACGCATCCATGCGCGCCAGCCTGAGTTGTGGGAAATGGCAAAGAAAGCCGCGGGGAATGGCGGCAGCGCAAACCTGAGCAAACTTCTGCCTGATTTTGACCGTTTTCACGCATTGATGCACCGCATGAACGATCTCAATGTGGAGATCAAGGATGTTTTTATCGGCTTGATCGATTTCCGCGCACTGCACGAAGGCAGGGAAGTGTACCTGTGCTGGCAGTACGGCGAGGAAAACATTAAATACTGGCACGACATCGAGGCGGGTTTTCAAGGCCGCCAGGTCATTGATTGGGATTAATCGTTGTCATATCCCCTGAAGTACTCTATACTTGCACGCATCCCACCTGACAGGCAATGAACCGATGAGCGTATCCAAAATTGGACGATATGAAGTTGAAAAAGAATTGACACAGGGCGGCATGGGTGTAATTTTTCTGGCGCGTGATCCGTATATTCAGCGCCAGATTGTCGTTAAAGTATTGATGTACAGCCGCACGTTGGATGATATGTACCGCGAGTTCTTCCAGCGTGAAGCGGAAGTGATCGCCGCGTTGGAGCACCCTGCCATTGTGCCCGTCTATGATTTTGGCTGGCACTGGCAGCAGCCATATATCGTCATGCGCTATATGTCTGAGGGGAGTCTGGATGATCGGCTTGCCAAAGGCGAAATAAAACTCACCGAGATGGGACACATCCTCAAGCGGGTGTCTGAGGCGCTGGATGCGGCTCATGCGCGGAATATCATCCACCGCGATGTCAAGCCGTCCAACATCCTGTTCGATTCGACGGGCGCAGCCTTTCTTTCGGATTTTGGGATCGCAAAATCGAAACCGATCACCGATGAAGAAGGCGAATGGCTGGTGGGCACGCCTGCCTATATGAGTCCTGAGCAGGTGAAGGGCGACCCTGTGGATGGCCGCTCGGATGTGTATGCGCTCGGCGTAATGTTATACCGCCTGTTGACGGGGCAACTGCCGTTTTCCAGCGACTCGACCACCGCCTTGATTAACGCGCACGTAGATTTGCCCATCCCTGATATTCGTCGGGTGAAAGCCAATATCCCTGCGGTGTGGCAGGAAGTGGTGGCCAAGGCGATGGCAAAAGACCCAAATGACCGCTACGCGACGGCTGGTGATTTTGCCCGCGATGTGCAGGAAATGGTATCAGGGAAATGGTTTTTGAGAAAATTGTAAGTAAGAGAGAACAACCCTGCACTCATCGATGACCTTGTTCCTAAAATGACAAGGTCTTTTTTTCACTACCGTATAGCTCACCGCAAAGAGCGCAAAGAAATTGCTTAAAACCTGGCGGTGAAAATACCTCAGGTACGGCAGGGAATATTTTTTTGGGAACGCCAAAGGAGAAGAATGAACAAAGGTATCTGGAGCGGGTTTGCCGCGTATGCATTATGGGGATTTTTCCCGATCTACTGGAAGTTGTTACAGCAGGTGCCGGCCTTGCAATTGCTGGGACATCGCATCGGCTGGTCGTTCGGCCTGTTGACGTTGTACATCCTGCTCTCCCGCCAGTGGAATGATTTTCGCTCGGTGGCATTCCAACGCAAGACCATCGGCATTTATGCGATTGCGGGCGTTTTACTTTCCATCAACTGGCTGATCTATGTCTGGGGTGTGAACGCGGGGTTCATCGTGGAAACGAGCCTGGGATATTTCATCAATCCATTGCTGAGTGTTCTGTTTGGCGTGGTCTTTCTGCATGAACGGCTGCGCCCCACGCAATGGATTCCCGTCGTCCTGGCTGCCATCGGCGTGACCTACCTCACCGTCACCTACGGAAGCCTGCCATGGATCGCGCTTTCGCTTGCTTTCAGTTTCGGCTTATACGGTCTGGTAAAGAAGCTCTCGCCTCTTGGCTCTGTTTATGGTTTGACTCTCGAAACGGGCATTGTCTTCCCGATTGCATTGGTATATCTTGCTGTGGTGCAATCCAATGGCACGGGCGCATTCCTGCAAGAGGGCCTGACAGTGGATCTGCTGCTCATTGGCGCGGGCATCGTCACGACCATTCCACTGCTTATGTTCGCCTCCGCCGCCAAACAAATTCCATTGAACATGATCGGCGTCCTGCAATATCTCGCCCCGACCATCCAATTTCTGATCGGCATTTTCGTGTATAAGGAAGCCTTCGATACCACGCGCTTGATCGGATTCAGCATTGTCTGGCTGGCGCTCATCATTTTCTGGGTTGAAAATATCATGGCGCATCGTCCGCCTATGCAACCCATCCCTGAGCCTGGAGAAGGGTAGGAGATTATCTTTCGTGAGCAAGCAAACCACGCCAGAAACGGAGTCGAAAGTCTCCTGACTTTCGAGCAAAATCTGGAGATTTTGCAGTCCGCGCTGACAACCTGTGCCCATCTCCCTGGATGCACGCAAAACATGTCAGGCAATTTGCTCCCTGCGCCGTACCCATATCTGGGCATACATCCCCGGCGCAGGTTTCCCTCGCAAAACGCCGCCGGGGACGGCGGCTTGAGCGACTGCCGCTGACAACCTGTGCCCATCTTCCTTAATTGCTACGAAATTCATCGAATTGGTTATATAATGCCCGTAGGGTACAAATTGCGCTTATCCCCGTATCTTCTCAAAAAACAGGGGCGGAGACCCTAAAGGTTTCCCTCGCTGGCCAAATTATCTTGTCGAACAGCGTATTTTGCCAGCAAAGTACCCAATCTGACAGAAAAACCTTTAGGGGTGTGCATGCAAAGGTTGTCAGCGGCAGTCGCTCAAGCCGCCGTCCTCGGCGGCGTTTTGCGAGGGAAACCCTGCGCCGGGGACGGCGCAGGGAGCAAATTGCCTGACATGTTTTGCGTGCATACCTTTAGGGTCTGGGAGTTCACCCCAAATTATTGAGACGATACCGTTCATCTGTGGTTAAAAAATAAGTTAAGAAACGTAACTGCTCAGCCATAACGTTTCGCGCCCTGTTTCGGCGGGATAAATCCCTGCCTCAGTTCGTGAAAGTCGGATAAATCCGACTCGGCCTGCTGGAAACCATCCACGAATTTTTGCCACGAATACACGAATTGTGGCGCAAATATTCGTGCATTCGTGAATATTCGTGGACGGTTTGTCCTGCCCATAAACCCGTTTACGAACTTTGCGCTGTAATACCAAGGCTGGCTCTGCGGTGAAATTATAGAAAGTAAAATGCAGTTCAAGGCAAAATGACAAAATCTCAAAAGATCATCATCAGTTTTCTTTCCATCATTGCGCTTGCACTGCTGGTTATGATTGGGGTTAATATCGGGCAGGCATACAATGTCTTCGCCGCCCAGCCGCTCGGACCGTTACTGCCCGTGGCGGCGCAGCAAACCCTGCCGCCCACCTGGACGGTCACACCCGGCGGTTCGCCCACGCCCGCCGGCATTGTGACCTACGCCCCAACGATTTCCTTCGCCACCAACACGCCCGCCGCGCTGTGCGGCGGACCGAACGTGATGAACATCCTGGTTATCGGCGCGGACACACGCGGCGATAACTACATCTACGGGCTGGCAGATGCCATCCGCATTTTGCGCGTGGACTTTGCAACGCCCAAAGTGACCGTGCTCGAATTCCCGCGCGACCTGTGGGTGGAAATCCCGCACATCGCCGACAATATCAACGGGCAGGATCACGAAAAACTAAATCAGGCGTTTCTGTACGGTCAGCCTGGTTTCAAATATTGGGACGACCCCAGCGGCGGCTCAGGTCTGCTGGCGCTGACGCTCAACAAAAATTTCGGCGCGCGCATCGACCATTACGTCACCGTGAACATGCGTACCTTTGTCAACATCGTCAATGCGGTGGGCGGCGTCGAACTTTCCATCCCCGATAAACAGACCGCGCGTAACACAGGTTTGACGGTAGGCGAACACACTCTCAGCGGCGATGAAACCTTGAAGGTCGTCCGCAATCGCAGCGGCGGAGGATTCGAGCGCGCCGACAATCAGAACATGGTGATGTGCGCCCTGCGCAAAAAACTCACCAGTCCAAATATTGTCACGCAGATTCCCGAACTCATTCAATCTTTTGAGGACAATATTCAAACCGATCTCTCGCCCGCGCAACTCAGCCAGCTGGCCTGTCTCGGTACAAAATTACCGCCGCAGAATATCGCCTTTGCCAGCTTCCCGCAGGAACTCTTCAAACAAACCCGCGTGTTCGACCCCGTCTTCAACAAACGCATCTCCATCATGGATGCGGATTTCACTGCGTTGCAGGAATACGTCGTCCAATTTCAGGCCGGCACATGGCCCGCGCCTGTTCTGGTTAATACCACCACCCCCGCCGAAGAAGAAAGTTCCACGTTCACATGCGACTGAACAAACCCGCCATGCCCCCGCTGAATGCCGCCGCCGTGCTCAAGCGCTACGGTCTGCGCGCCGATAAACGCCTCGGACAGAATTTTTTGCAGGATGAATCTGTGCTGGAGAAGATCGCCGCCGCCGCTGAAATTTTAGAGGATGACTGTGTACTGGAAATTGGTCCCGGACTGGGCAGTCTGACGCGCCATCTGGCAGTCGCCGCCCGCCTTGTGACCGCGGTCGAACTGGACCGTGACCTGCTCATTCCATTGCAGGCAGTTCTCGCCCCGCATCCCAACGTGCGCGTGGTGCAGGGCGACATCCTTGAGCAAAATATTTCCGAACTGGTGGATCGACCGAATTACATTGTGGCGGCGAACATTCCGTATAACATCACCTCTGCCATCATCCGTCACCTGCTCGAAAGCGACCCGAAACCGCGCCGCGTGGTGCTGACCATCCAAAAGGAAGTGGCGGAACGCATCTGCGCCCAGCCCGGGGACTTGAGTCTGCTGGCGTTGAGTGTGCAGGTCTACGGTCAGCCCCGAATCGCGGCGAAGATTCCTGCCGGGGCATTTTACCCGGCGCCCAACGTCGATTCTGCCATCCTGCGCATCGATATTTACGACCAGCCGCTGATCCCGCAGGAACTGCTGGCAACCTTCTTCAAGCTGATCAAAGCGGGCTTTGGGCAAAAGCGGAAAACGCTGCGCAACTCGCTTTCGGCCGGGCTGCACATCTCGCCGCAAAACGCCGAAGCCCTGCTGACCTCTGCGAATATCGACCCAATGCGCCGCGCCGAGACGCTGTCCATTGAAGAGTGGAAGGGGTTGTGTGAGGCTGTTGCATAGTCGGAAAGTCCTTAACGCGAATTGCGCGAAAAGGGCGAATAACGCTAATTTTTAGTATCTTCTCAATAATTTGGGGTGAACTCCCAGACCCTAAAGGTTTTTCTGTCAGATTGGGTACTTTGCTGGCAAAATACGCTGTTCGACAAGATAATTTGGCCAGCGAGGGAAACCTTTAGGGTCTCCACCCCTGTTTTTTGAGAA